>JBGPGM010000181.1:0-5438 GCA_041483855.1 Phycisphaerae bacterium
ACAACTCCTCGCCGCGACCGCCATCCTCTGGGCCGGCCACTGCTCGGTCCACAAGCTCTTCCGCCCCGAGCACTGCGACCAGGTCATCGCCGCCAACGCCTCCAAGCCCGCCAAGGAGCGCACCCGCATCCTCGTTCACCCCGAGTGCAGCAAGGAGGTCGTCGATAAAGCCGACCTGGCCGGCTCCACCGAGTTCATCATCCGCACCATCCGCGAAGCGCCCCCCGGCTCGCATTGGGCCGTCGGCACCGAGGTCCACCTCGTCAACCGCCTGGCCCGCGACGCGGCCGCCCACGCCGTGCACGTCCGCATCCTCAGCGACTGCCAGTGCCTCTGCACCACCATGTACCGCATCGACCAGGAGCACCTCTGCTGGGTGCTGGACAACCTGGCCGACGGCAAGGTCGTCAACCGCATCACCGTTCACCCCGCGGCCCGCAAGCACGCCCTCGAGGCGCTGCACCGGATGCTCGCCCTGACTTCCGCCGCGCCGGCCGCGCCAGTCAAGTCCGCTCCCACTGCCCATAAGCGCGTCCGCGCCGGCTGGGGCGCCGGGGACTGACCCGCCCTACTTACCCGGCCCACCCACCCCGACCGGTTCGCCGGCCCGCTCCTTCTTCTGCGCTTCCACCTGGGCGTCGAGGTCCGCGCGCCACTGCGCATCCAGGTCCGCGAAACTCATCCCCATCACCTCGCGCGTCGCCTCGTCGATCGTCTTGCCCTGCGCCATCGCCGTGAGCCACATGTTCCGCGCGCCCCGGTCCCACCGCTTCGAGATGTACCCCAGCACGTGGTGCCCCTGCATGTACACGTTGGGCATCCATCGCTTCTCCGTCTTGCGGAAGTCCGCCATCGCCTCCCACGGCGCCAACGCCCCCTGGCGGTCCCACATGACGCACAGCCGTTGCACCGTCTCCCACGACCCCGCCCGATACTCCTGCGCGGCCAGCTCCGCCACGCCCTCCAGCACCCACCACGGCATGTCCGACGCCTTGGGCCCAAGCTCAAACGTCGCCACGTGCCCGTACTCGTGCGCCAGCAGCGGGCGCAGCTCATCCTCGCCCATCGCGTTGCGGGCCAGGATCTTGATCGACTCCCCCGGCTCGTTCCACCCCTCCAGCCCGTCGCGGTAGCTCAGGTAGATCGACGCCATCAGGTGGCGCATCGTCGGGTAGATCTTCACCTCCTGCACCCGCTCGATGTGCACGCCGAACCCCGCGTCCACGTGCGCCCGCACCGCCGGCAGCACCGCCACCGCCGCTTTCGCCGCGCCCTCGAACCCCTTCGTGCACATCGCCCGCGCCCCCCCCTCGCCGTTCTGCCCCGGCGCTTCGAGCACGACCCAGTCCTCCCCGCGGTACTCCCACACGCCACCCTGCCTGCCGAACACCACCGGGTACGACACGCTGCCGACGAAGCCCTGGGCATCCTCCCCCATCCTCCACTTCATCGACATCTGGAACCTCGCCCGGTCCTCGCCAAAGTCCGCGTCCTTGCCCTTGTCCCCTTCCACCACCGTCAGCGTGAACTCCACCGGCACGTGCAGCCCGAGGTCCTTGGCCCAGTTCTGCTGTTCCTTGAGAAAGATCGGGTCGTCGGTGGCCACGTGCGACAGGTACCCCTTCTGGTCACCCGCCAGCACCGCCTTGGTCATGTCGGCCATGACCGCCTCCACAGCCGCGCGGTCCGCCCGCACGACCCCCGTGCCCACCAGCACCGCGACAACCGCCGCCGCGCACGCCCACAATGCCTTGTTGCCTCGGTGCCTCATGCCTCGATGCCTTTCTTCCCCCCACCAACACGTGCCTGCCGCTCCAAGTCTCCCGTCCCGCCCGCCTCAAAACTCCGCCTGCCCCGGCGCCCTCGGGAACGGGATCACATCCCGGATGTTCCCCATCCCCGTGCAGAACAGCACCAGCCGCTCGAACCCCAGACCGAACCCCGCATGCGGCACCGTCCCGTACCGCCGCAGGTCGCGGTACCACCAGTAGTCCTCCTTCTTCAACCCCATCTCCTCCAGCCGCCGGTCCAGCACCTCCAGCCGCTCCTCCCGCTGGCTCCCGCCGATGATCTCGCCGATCCCCGGCACCAGCACGTCCATCGCGGCCACCGTCTCCCGTCCCGGCGCGCACCCGTCGTTCACCCTCATGTAGAACGCCTTGATCCCCTTGGGGTAGTCCATCAGGATCACCGGCTGCTTGAAGTGCTCCTCCGTCAGGTACCGCTCGTGCTCGCTCTGCAGGTCGCCGCCCCACCGGACCGGGTACTCGAACGCCCTGCCGCTCTTGAGCAGGACCTCCACCGCCTCGGTGTAGGTCAGCCGCCGGAACGGCTTCTCGATCACGTGCCGCAGCCGCGCCACCACCCCCTTCTCGATCCGCTCCTCGAAGAACGCCATGTCGTCCGCCCGCTGCGTCAGCAGCGCGTCGAAGAGGTGCTTGAGCATCTCCTCCGCCACCGTCGCGTCGCCGGCGAGATCGCAGAACGCCATCTCCGGCTCGATCATCCAGAACTCCGCCAGGTGCCGGCTCGTGTTGCTGTTCTCCGCCCGGAACGTCGGCCCGAACGTGTACACCTTCGACAGCGCCAGGCAGTACGTCTCCACGTTCAACTGCCCCGACACCGTCAGGTGCGCCTCGCGCCCGAAGAAATCCTTGCTCCAGTCGATGGCCCCGCCCTCAGGATCTGTCGCTCCGTCCCTTCTCGGAAGATTCGCCACGTCCAGCGTGCTCACCCGGAACATCTGCCCCGCCCCCTCGCAGTCGCTGGCCGTGATGATCGGCGTGTGCACCCAGAAGAAGCCCCGCTCGTCGAAGTACCGGTGCACCGCCATCGCCAGGCAGTGGCGCACCCGCGCCACCGCCCCGAACGTGTTCGTCCGCGCCCGCAGGTGCGCCACCTCGCGCAGGTACTCGAACGTGTGCCGCTTCTGGCTGATCGGGTACGTGTCCGGGTCGTCCACCCACCCCACCACCCGCAGCGCCGTCGCCTGCACCTCCACCGCTTGCCCCCTGCCCTGGCTCGCCACCAGCGTCCCGTCCGCCTCGATGGCGCACCCCGCCGTCAACTTCTGGACCTCGCTGGCGTAGTTCCCCAGCGCCGCCGGCGCCACGATCTGGATCGCCTCGAAGCACGAGCCGTCCGACACCGCGATGAACGACAGCCCGCCCCCCGCCTTCGAGTCGCGCCGCGTCCGCACCCACCCCTGGACCGTCACCGCCGACCCCACCTCACCCTTGAGCGCCCGGGCCACGCTGACGTTCGCCATCGATCGACCTCCCAGGCCCGCCCCGACCGGCCCGACCGATGGTAGCGTTCCACACCCGGCGCCGGCCGGGCGCGTCCCCGCGCGCCGGGGCGCCCGCTCGGGCCGTGATGCGGTCATCCTCGCGCTGTCGTGCCCCTCTCCCCGCGCCCCCCACCCCGCCCGAACGCCCCGTTACGGGTGCGGACCGTTGGCCCAGCCGTACGGCCGCTCCACCCAGTTCGTCTGGTTGTTGACGTCGTTCGGCTCCAGCCGCACCCACCTCGACCCGCGCCCGCTCAGGTACAGGTGGTTGCAGACGAAGTCCTGAGTCTCACGCACGTCCTCTCGCGCCCCGGCCGGCACGCGCATCACCGCCACCGTCCCGTCCAGGAATGCCGCGTTCCCATCCCCGAAGTGCCGGCGCGTCATCTGGTCCTCGTTGCCGAACAGCCCGTCCGTGATCCCGTTGTTGTTGAAATACAGGCTCTCCTCCACGTAGATCGGCAGGCTCGGCAGCATCCGCAGCAGCGACGAGTTGGGCATGATCAGCGGCGGCCGGTTCAGCCCGTACGGCACCGGGTTGCGCACCAGCCCGCACTGCACCGGCGCCCCCAGCCGCACCCCCTCCATCCGGCCCACCATCGTGTAATCGAAGTTCAGCCCGGTCGTGCCCCCGAACGCGTTGAGCCCCTCCTGCCCGTTGAGCCTCTGCCGCTTGTTCGTCGGGCACTCGTTGATCTTGTCCACGTCGCTCACGTACTGGTACAGCAGCCCCGTCCCCGTCCGCGTCTGCCCCTGGAGCACGTACGGGATCGGCGCCCAGTCGAACTTCGGCCACACCCGCTCCTTCCAGTCGTTGGCGTACAGCGCCACCCCCGTCCCGATCTGCTTGAGGTTGGCGCGGCACACCGTGGCCTGCGAGAGCGACCGGGCCTTGCTCAGCGCCGGCAGCAGGAGCCCCACCAGCAGCGCGATGATCGCGATCACCACCAGCAGCTCGATGAGCGTGAACCCCCGCCACTCTTTCCCGACCTTGCACCGCCTCATACGCACCCCGCTCGGCGCGCTCCACGCCTTACCGCGCGTTGTTGATCCGCCCATACCCGGTGTTGATCAGCTCGATCCTGCTCCACCGCCTCGAAGCCCCCACGATGTACACGTCGTTGCAGTTCATGTCCCCCGCTTCCTCCAGTTCCTCGCTGGGCCCCTTGGGCGTCTTGAGCAGTTCCCCGTGCCCCTCCAGGTAGATCACGTTCCCGCCCTTGAAGTGCCGTTGCGTGATCTGGTCGAGATTCCCCCACAGCCCGTCCTGGTACACCTCGTTGTAGAACTTCGTGTCCTCCTCGACGAACAGCAGCATCCCCGTCAACGGCTGGATCTGGCTGTTCGGCGCCACCGCCGGCGGCGACCCCGCCGCCGGGTGCCGGTAGTACCCCATCTTCAGGTCCAGCCCCAGCCGTGCCCCGTGCATCCGCGACAGCATCGTGTAGTCGAAGTCGATCCCCGTGTTGAACAGGCTCGGCTGACCCGGCACCGGTATCTCCTGCAACCCGCTCCGCCGCCGCTGGTTCTTCGGACACTCCGTCACCTTGTCCACGTTCTCGCAGTACTCGTAGAGGTGCCCCGGGACCGTGCGCGGCCCGTTGGGGTCCGCCGGGTCCGGCAGCCGACTCCAGTCGTACCGCTCCCAGACATACCCCTTGTTGTCCTGGGCGTACGTGATCGCCGCCACGTCGATCTGCCGCAGGTTGGACAGGCACCTCGACTGCAACGACAACTCCCGCGCCTTGCCCAGCGCCGGCAGCAACAGCCCCACCAGGATCGCGATGATCGCGATCACCACCAGCAACTCGATGAGCGTGAACCCACGCCACCGGCTCCCCCGGCCGCCTCGACGTGCCATCTCGCCGCTCCTGACCCGCCCTGGAAGAAGTCTCGACCCCTTGAGCATACCGCCAAAGCCCCCCGCCGCCATCCCTCGACACATGCCAAACGCCGCCCCCCGCGGCCCCACCCTGTCTAGCACCCCGCCGGCGGAGCGAAGAAGCACCCCAGGAAGTCGAACAAGTCCTGGCTGTTCGTCGCACCGTCGTGGTTGTAGTCCGCATTGCCCGCGAAGAACGACGCCAGGAAATCGAAGAAATCCTGGCTGTTGACCCCGCCCGCGTGGTTCCAGTCGCACGGGCACGCC
>JBGPGM010000182.1:0-5400 GCA_041483855.1 Phycisphaerae bacterium
AGAGCGGCGCCGCCGCAGCGGCCCCTGCACCCCCACCCCCCCCACCACCCTCGACACTGGCGACCGTCGCGGACCACTGCTTGGCCAGCGAATCCAGGCGCGCCATGACATCGGTTGCAGCCAGGTCAACCACGAACACCACGCGGTCCACAAACGCGGGCGGAGCCAGCCCCGGTGGCGCGCCCGACGGGGCAAGTCGTGCACGGTCGGTGCGTTCGTGCAGAGCGTGGATCGCCGCGGCGGCCGCCAGCGCGTCCGGGTTCGGTGCGCCAGGCAGCGGCGCTGTGGGCGCGGGGTCGCGGATGAACAACAGGACCAGGCCCGGCGCCACGGTCGCCGCCCCTGCCCCGTGATTCGGCGGCGCCAACAGCGAGTCCAGGTCAACGGGATGCCGATCCAGGGTCTGGAGCGAGAACTCGGGGACAGGGCGCCCGACGGTGACGTCGCCGGGGCGCGGGCGGAGGTCGGCCAGCGCGGGCACCCGCGTCCGCGTGCCGGGGTCGATGGCCCAGCCCGCCGGATCGCCGGGCTCAACCGGTTTGATGTCCAGGATCAGTTCTCGCCCGGGTTCGAGCACGGCAACGAATCGGCGCAGCCGCCCTGAACGCAGATCCGTGCTCAGGGTGACCTTGCCCGGTGAGCCGCCCGGCGTGGCCGGATCGCTGCGCCCGGTCATGACGACGGTATTGGGATCGGTCTTTTCATCCACCGAGGCGCTGTCCCAGGCGATGTTCCGCGTGTACGGTGTGAGCGCGCGCCCGGGCGCATCGGGCGGATCGGCGGCCAAGGCCAGTTCCGGCAGGGGCAGCGGTGGAAGTATCCTGCCCAGCACGCCCAGTGTCAGCGGCGGCGCGTAGGTGGCCACGAAGCACGAGGTGTCGTCGGCCACGTGCGTTCCCACAAGTGTGCCGGCGCTGGAATAGACGCGGAGTTGGTCCAGTTCGAGCGCCACCTGGGCGCCAGACAGGTTCGCGCCACCCGCCCCGCCCGGTGCTAGTCGGATGACCAGTTCATCCTTCCAGGTAGCAAGACCCGTGGTGCGGACCTCCACGCGCACGCGATCGGCGGTGATCTGGGCCGCGTACGCATGGCGCGCATCCTCTAGGGCGATGGCCACATCCACCGGGCCTGCCGCCCCGGCACGGGCCATTACCGCGCCGAGGCCGGCCAGCGAGAGGCCCGCCCTGAGCGCGTACGGGAGGCTCCGAGTCATCCTCGGCCCCCCTTGCCCGGCGCGGCGTGGCCGCCGGGGACGCTCGCGCCCAGGTCGGCCAGCAGCTGCCGCACGGTCCGCCCGTGCGGCGGGATCGAGAGGCTTGGAGCGATCTGCGCCAAGGGCTCCAGGACGAACGGACGCTCGTACAGCCGCGGGTGCGGCACCATCAGGTCCGGCTCATTGATCACGGCGTCGCCGTGGACCAACAGATCGAGGTCCAGTGTTCGCGGGCCCCAGCGGTTGCCCCGGTCGCGGTGGCGCCCCGCCTGCCGTTCGATCGCCAGCAGGTGGGTCAGCAGTTCTCGCGCCGCCAGCCCCGTGCTCAGGATGGCCGCGGCGTTGAGGTACGGCCCGCCGGCCGCGCCAGGCGCAGACCCGGGTAGCGCCACCGCATCGGTCTGAACGCACGACGAGCGGGCGACCAGGCGCGTGCTCGGCAAGCGGCTCAGTGCTTCGAGGGCGAAACGGAGATGAGCGGCGCGATCACCTAGGTTGGACCCCAGGGCGACGGCGGCGATGGTCTGGCCAGGCTCGGACACGCAGGAAGGGTAGAGAGTCCGATCGCCCGAAGAACGAAAACGGTCAACCTTGTTGGGTTGACCGTCTGGTGAGTGCCGGCCGCCGCGCAGGGGGGAAAAGACGGCGCGCGCCTACTCGATCGGCTCGAGTTCGCGGGCCCGCAGCTGCATCTGTGCCTTGAGGCGGGCCAGGATCGACGAGTGCATCTGGGAAACGCGCGACTCGGACAGGTCCAGCGTGGCGCCGATCTCCTTCATCGTCATCTCCTCGTAGTAGTAGAGGATGACGATGAGCCGCTCGGCCCGCGAGAGACCCTTGGTGATCAGGTCGCGCACGTCCTTGCGCTGGATCTCGGAGAAGGGGTTGCGCTGCGACTCGTCCTTAATGACGTCGATCTCGCGGACGTCCTTGGACCCGTCGGACTGGAAGCACTTGCGCGTCAGGCTGAACGTGCCCACCGCCGCCGAGTCGCGCTTGAACTTGTCGAACTCCTCGCCGTGGATCTTCAGGTGCGACGCCAGTTCGTCGTCGGTGGGATCGCGCCCATTGGCCATCTGGAACTTCTGGCGGGCGTGGTCCACGCGCGACGTGCGGTGGCGCACCAGGCGCGGGACCCAGTCCATCGAGCGCAGTTCGTCGAGGATGGCGCCGCGGATGCGCGGGGCGCAGTACGTCTCGAACTTCACGCCCCGCCCCAGGTCGAAGGCGTCGATCGCGTCCATCAGGCCGAACAGGCCCGCCGACATCAGGTCCTGGATGTCCACCTCGTCGGGCAGGCGCGCGTAGATGCGCTCGGCGTTGTAGCGCACCAGCGGCAGGAACTTCTCCATGAGAAAGTTGCGGATGTCCTGCGAGTTGGTGCGCTGGTACTCGCGCCACAACTCCTTCATGGGCATCGTGTCGAACGGCGTCGGCTTGTTCGAAGGTTCGGCGTGCTCCGCCGCGTACCGCCCGCCCAATCGCATACCCGATCCGACCGTGGATCTCATCCGTGACATGGTCCGCTCCTTGACCATTGACTAGGTTGGACGCGGCAGCCTTTGCCGCACTCCGGATTTCCGTGGCCTAGGCACCAATCCGTGGTTGAGGCCGTACGGCAGTATACCATGAGCCGGCGGCTTTCAACCTCGCCGGCGATGTGGAAAACTCAGACCACCAACGGCTCCTCTTCCTCGACCCCCGCAGGTCCCTTGGCGGGCGGCGCGCCCGGGCGCTGCCGCTCCGGCAGCGGGCGCGCGGCGATGTACGCCGCGACCGCCTCCGCCACCCCCCGCTCCCCGGCGAACCCCACCAACAGACCGACGGCGTGGCAGGTCACCATGGCCACCAGCGCGCGGTAGAGAATCTGCTCGGAGGGATTATCGGCGGCCAGCCCCGCCAGCACGGCGATGGCGAACGCACCCAAGCCCATCGACGCTCCGATCACCTTCGTCGGGATCCCTGGCGTCACACACATGCCCTCGCACGACCAGGCGAGAAACGCCCGGTCCGCAATTGATCGGCGATCGTCCATCGGCACAGGACAATCAAGAGAATCCATGATCCTTTGGAGAAAACGCGCATCAATGACCGTGTCCTACCCGCAAGAGGCGTGCGAGGAGCCCGGCGCGCCGGGCCCCGGGCGAGGGGGGCGGCGCCCTTCGCCCGTGGAGCCCAAGGGGTCGTAGGAGGGATTCCGCCAACCGCAGGATGTCGCGGGTGGCCTGCGTCCGGGGCGCGTGCAACACGAATGGGCGCCTGGCCCGTACCGAATCCGCCACCCGCAGGTCCTGCGCGATCCAGCCCGCCAGGCGCACCTTCAGCGCCAGGAACCGGTCGCACACCGCGCCGATCCGCGCGTGGACCGAACGGGCCTCCGCCCCGTCCGCTACCTGGTTGATCAGCAGGGCCAGGTTGGCGGGACATCGCGAGGCCAGACCAACCCCACCCCCGCGTCGCGCCGGCCCGTCGCGCACCTCGTACCGTCGCGCCGCCACGCACTTGATCAGCGCGTACGCATCGGCAATCGCCGTCGGCTCGGGCGTGGCGACGACCAGCGCCAGGTCCGCCGCCGCGACAAAGTTCGTCACATTGGGCCCGATTCCCGCGGCGGTGTCGATGATCAGCACGTCGGCGTCGCGCTCCAGTTCGGCCAGGGCGCCCAGCAGTTGATGCCGCTCGCCCAGGGTCAGGTCCGCCATGCGGGCGATCCCCGCCGAGCCCGGCACCAGGCGGAAGCCGCCCGGCGCATCGATGGCGATGTCGCGAAACGTTCGGTAGGCCCCGTCCCGTGACACCGCGGGGTGTATGACGTGGTCCAGGCGCGCCGACGGAATGATGCCGCACAGCACGTCCGCGTTCGCCGTGCCCAGATCGGCATCCAGCAGGGTAACGCGCGGCCCGAGCTGGGCCAGGGCGATCGCCAGGTTCACGGCAAGGTTGGTCTTGCCAACCCCGCCCTTGCCCGAAGCGATGGCGATGATCCTGGCGGAAGTAGTGATCGAGGGATCGCGGGAGCGAGGGATCGCGGGAGAGGGAGCGGCCAGCGGGTCGGCCGTCTCCTCATCGCCCTGGAGGCCATCGGGCGGGCTGTCGTCCACCTCGGCGTGGCTCGCTGCCAGCACCAGGGCTCGCAGGCGTGAGGCTTGGTCGTCGGCAGGGACGGACGGTTCGGCGCACAGGCCCACGCCGACCTCGCCATCGGCGTCGAACGCCCAGGCCCCGCCTGGCGGCAGCAGTCCGCCGGCCGGCGCAGGCGGATCCAAGGCGCGCGAATCGAGGGCCGGAACGCTCACCGAACGAGTTCTCCGTCCAGGACCAGGCGAGCCAGCCTGTCGGGCCGGCCGGGCTCGATGTGGTCGGGCACCTCCTGCCCAGTGGTGACGAACGAGAGCCTGGCGTTCACCCGCTGGGCCACGTTGATCAACACGCCGAAGTTCACCGCCTCGTCCAGCTTCGTGAAGATCACCCGGTTGGGCTTGAGCGCCGAGAAGCGTTCCGCCGTCTTGTACAGCACCTCCTGCCCGGAAGCGGAAGACAGAACGAGGTGGGTCTCCTGCGGGTCCGCGGCCCGGATGAAATGGGCCAGCTCGTCCAGGCGCGCCGCGTCGTGCTGCGATCGCCCAGCGGTGTCGATCAGGATGATGTCGGCGTCCGCGAGAGATTGCACGGCCTCGCTCATCTCGGCCGGCGTGAGCACGACCCTGAGCGGCAGGGCAATGATGTTGGCGTAGGTCCGCAACTGATCGACGGCCGCGATCCGGTACGTGTCGCAGGTGATCAGCGCGACCTTCTTGCCGTGCCGGAGCTTGTAGGCCGCGGCCAGTTTGGCGACGGTCGTGGTCTTGCCCACACCCGTGGGCCCGACTAGGGCGATCGTCAGAGGGCGGCCCGCGCCGGTGCGCCCCGATGAAGGCATGACCGTGTCGGCGACGGGGATCAACTCGGCCAGCCGTCGCAGGACGGTCTGGCGGACGATGGAGTGGTCGGTCAGTTCGGTGGGCGTCAGTTCGTCACGCACGCCGCCGACGATCTGGTCGGCCAGCTCGCGGGCGACCTGGCCTTCGAGCAGTTGCAGGTAGTGCCGGAAGAGAGCCTCGGGCATGGCCCCGGCGCAGGCTGCCGGCACCGAGGACTGCAGGACCTGCCCGACCATGCGCTTGATGGCGGACAGCTCCTGCTCGAGC
>JBGPGM010000183.1:0-5345 GCA_041483855.1 Phycisphaerae bacterium
CCTTCGACCCCGAGGGCACGCTCCGGCACGAGTGGGCCAACTCGCGCGGCTGCATCGCCCGCTTCGAGCGCGACACCATCGAGATCCGCGTGCTCGACGTGCAGGAGTGCGCCGCGGCGGACCTGGCCGTCTGCCGCGCTGTCGTCGGGGTCATACGGGCGCTGGCCGAGCGGGGAGGGGGACGCTTCGCCGACCAGCCGACGCAACGGGCCTGGACGGTCGCGGCGCTGGAACCGATCTTCCTGGCGTGCGTGCGCGACGCCGACCAGGCGGTGATCGCGGACGTGGCCTACCTGCGCACGCTCGGCGTCGCTTCGGTCTCGCACATGACCGCGGGTGAACTGTGGCGGGACCTGGTCGAGCGGACCGGGGCGGGGGCGGGAGGGCGGGGCGCCGCCGGCGGCTCGTCAGACCACTTGGCCGTCATCTTCTCCCGCGGATGCCTGGCCCGCCGGATCGTGCGGGCCGCCGGCGGCGATCCGCGGCGCGAGCGGTTGGCCGAGGTCTACGCCGAACTGTGCCGCTGCCTGGACGAGGGGATCATGTTCGGTGGCGCCGCCTGACCGGATCATCCTGACCTGCGAGCACGGCGGCAACCGGATCCCAGCGCTGTACACGCGGCTCTTTGACACGCCAACAGCGCGGCGCGCGTTGCAGTCGCACCGCGGGTACGACCTCGGTGCTCTGCCGCTGGCCCGCGCCATTGCGCGCGCCCTGCACGCGCCGCTCCGCTTCTCAACCGTCTCCCGCCTCCTCGTCGAACTCAACCGCTCGATCCACCACCCCGCACTCTTCTCCGCGTTCGTCCGCCCGCTCTCGCGCCAAGAGAGGCAGACGATTGTCGAGCGGCATTATCTCCCCTTCCGCGTGCCCGTCGAACAGGACATCCGGCGCGCCATCAACGCCGGCCTGACCGTCCTTCATCTCTCCATTCATTCCTTTACACCCATCCTGCGCGCCCGCGTTCGGCGCGCCGACATCGGCCTCCTTTACGACCCCCGCCGGCGAACCGAAGCCGAACTGTGCCGCCGTTGGCAGCGCATCCTGCGCGGGCGATCGCCCGCCATCACCGTCCGGCGCAACTACCCCTACCGCGGCGACGCCGACGGGCACACCACCGCCCTCCGGCGCGTCTTCCCCGCCGCCCGCTATCTCGGCGTGGAAGTGGAGGTCAATAACAAGCATCTGCTCGACAACGGGCCCGCCCTGCGAATGATTCCGACGCTGCTCGCCCGCACCCTGCGGCAGTTGTGATGCCGCTGACGCCCCGGAGCCGGGCGCTCATGTTCCCGGGGCTGTGCCGACGATAGCAAACCGCGGCGATCGACCCCCGCCCCCCCGATCGCCCCAGGAGCGAGCGAGGGTGCCCACAGGGCTGACAGATCAAGATTGCGAGACGGATTCGCCGCCGCCCGTCCCCGAGCCGGTCGCCGCGGCGACCGCGCGGGCCTCTCCACGCGCCGCCGGCGCCGCGCGGGGCGTCCGGCGTAACCTCCGTCTCTCCCTCATCGACGGCACCGCCTTCGCCGGCATGGTCGGCATCGGCGAGTGGTACCTCGGCGCATTCGTGCTCGCCCTCGGCGGCAGCCAGGTCGCCGCTGGCCTGATGGGGTCCGTGCCGCTCATGCTCGGCGCTGTCCTGCAACTGGCCTCGCCCGCCCTCGTGCGCCGCCTCGGCTCCAACCGGCGCTGCACCGTCCTGACCGCGACCGTTCAGGCCGCCAGTTTCGTTCCCCTGGCGTTCGCCGCGATCGCCGGCTCGATCCCCATCGTCGCAGTCTTCGCCGTGGCCGCGATCTACTGGGGCGCGGGCATGGCGGCCGGGTCCGCCTGGATCACCTGGGCCCAGACCCTCGTGCCCAGGCCGGTGCGGGCACGCTACTTCGCCCGCCGGTCACGCTTCATCAACGCCGGCTACCTCGGCGGATTCCTTCTTGGCGGGATCATCCTGCAGGCGGCCAAGGACTACGTCCCCGCCCACGCCCTGCACGCATTCGCCGTCCTGTTCCTGCTCGCGGCGATCGGGCGCGCGGTCTCCTCGGCCATGCTGTGGCGCCAGAGCGAGCCGGCCCTGGCGGGGGGGGCGCCCGGCGGCTACCGCTCCGTGCCGCTGCGTGAACTCGTCAGCCGCCTGAGCCACGGGCCCGACGCGCGCCTGCTCGCCTACATGATCACCGTCCAGATGACCGTGCAGGTCTCCGACCGCTTCTTCACCCCGTACCTGCTCGGCCACCGCCAAGTCGAGTATTGGCAGTTCGTCATCGTCTCCAGCGCCCCGTTCCTGGCCCGTATGGCCGCGCTGCCGGTCATGGGTTGGCTGGCCCAACACCTCGGGCCCCGGCGTGTGCTGCTGCTGGGCGGCGTGGGCATGGTGCCCCTGTCGCTCCTGTGGATCGCCTCCGATTGGCTCCCCTACCTCACCGGCGTGCAGTTCCTGGCCGGCATGATCTGGGCCGGGTATGAACTGGCCACCTTCCTGCTCATGCTCGACACCATTCCCCCGCCCGAACGCACCAGCGTGATCAGCACCTTCAACCTGGCCAACGCCGCGGCCATGGTCGCGGGGTCCGTCCTGGGCGGGGCGGCGCTCCACTGGCTCGGCGAGGACCACCATGCGTACATGGTGCTCTTCACCGCCTCGTTCGCCGCACGGTGCGGAACGCTCGTCCTGCTCCTCCGCCTGGAACGGCGGCCGCGGCCGCTCGGCGCCTTGGGGGTTCGGGACTCGGGCTTCGGAACTCGGGCGGCGGACTCTAGTGGGGGGGACCGCCTTCACCCGATCCCCGGTCTGCCACCGTTAGGTTGACGCCGATCGGGCCCGGCTCGAAGACGTGGGCCGCGCTCATGTCCACGACCAGGTCCACGGGGGTTCCCATGTTGACGCCCGTCCGGGCCGGCACGCGCGCCACAATCTGAGCGTGCTTGGGCGTCGAGCAGAACAGGTCCATCGAATCGCCCAGCGGCTCGACCACCCGCAGCATCAGCCGCAGCGCCGTCCGGTCCGGCCCCAGTCCCGGCGCGCCGGGAGTGCGTTCGGTCATCGCCTGCGGCCGGATCCCCAGCACCACCTCCCGGCCCACGTGGGACGCCAGCCGCGCCCGGTGCGCCGCCGTCAGCGGCAGGCGGTACGGCCGGCCCTCCGGGTCCGACGACCCCTCGACGAACCACAGGCAGTCCGCTCCCTCCCCATCGCGCTCCAGCCGGCCGTCCAGGAAGTTCATCGGCGGCGTTCCCACGAACGACGCCACGAAGCGGTTGACCGGCCGGCGGTACACCTCCAGGGGCGGTCCGGCCTGCTGGATCAGGCCCGCGTTCATCACCACCACCCGGTCCCCCAGCGTCATCGCCTCCTCCTGATCGTGGGTCACGTAGATCGTCGTCGTCTTCAAGCGCAGGTGCAGGGCCTTGAGTTCCGCCCGGGTGCTGATCCGCAGTTTCGCGTCCAGGTTGGACAGCGGCTCGTCGAAGAGAAACGCCTTGGGTTCTCGGACGATCGCCCGGCCCACGGCCACGCGCTGGCGCTGCCCGCCCGACAGCACCCGCGGCTTGCGCTCCAGCAGCTCCTCGATCCCGAGCATCCGCGCCGCCTCGTGGACCCGCCGGTCGATCTCCGGACGCGCCACCCGCCGCAGCTTGAGCGCGAACGCCATGTTCTTGTACACGCTCATGTGCGGGTACAGCGCGTAGTTCTGGAACACCATCGCGACGTCCCGGTCCTTGGGGTGTACGCCGTTGACCACGCGCTCGCCGATGCTGATCGTGCCCCCCGTGGCCTCCTCCAGCCCCGCCACCATCCGCAGCGTCGTCGATTTCCCGCACCCGGACGGGCCGACGAGCACGACGAACTGGCCGTCGGGGATGTCCAGGCTCAGGTCGGTCACCGCCCGGAAGCCGTTCGGATAAGTCTTGCTGACATGGTCGAGGGCGACGTGGGCCATAACTGTTCGCGCGCCGGCGTGATGAGGGTTCGGGTTTCGGAAAGAGGCGGTCCGGATACGCAGTCACCCAGCCCCGATCACCGGGACCCGCACCCGGCCGCTCCACGGCACGCGCAGGGTACACCGGCCGGGCAGTCCCGCCAACCGTCACAAGCCTCACCCCTTGCCCGGATGACCGCTCCGGGCCGCCAACTGCGCGATGGAGACCCCGGCGACGGGCCGATAGGGAAGGCAGCCGAACTGGGAGGACTCCGATGAGCACGTCGCAGCGCACATTCGACCAGGTCAAATCGATCCTGGGAAAGTTGGATCGCTGCATCGACGCCGCTCGGGAGCGCCGGCTCCACGCCGTCGGTCCGGCGGTGGTAGGGTCCGGCGCCGTCGTCCCGCCCATGATCGCGTCCCGGGCCGACGAGAACGGGCTCGGGCACGATCCCCGGGCTCCGTTCGGACGGGCCAAGCCGATGCGCCTCGAGGAACGACGGGGCACGTAGGCCCGCGTTGAATCCCGGCCGGGAGGGTCCGCCCGCCCGAGCCGAGTCCCTTGTGAAGAGCCCGACCCGAAGTGCGGGCCGGGCTTTCTTGATGGTCAACAAGCATGTTCCGTAACCTACTCAAGCGATGCAGCGGTTCGGGCCCCAAGGGCGGCAAGACCTCCAAAGGGGGCGCGATCGGCTCGCCGCTGCCGTCGGTAGTCGGCGCCGGCTCGGCCACCGCCGCCGACCAGCTCGTCACCACCGACCTCATCGGCCAGACTCTCGTGGCGACGATCGTCGAGCCGGTGCTCAACGCCGAGCGCGCCGCGGAGGTAGCCCTGCTCCTGGGGACGCTGCGGGCGAGCCACCCGGCGGCCCAGCACCTGGTCGTGGACCTGCAGAACCTGGAGTACCTCGACTCGGCGGGCCTGAACATGCTGGTTCAGATGATGCACTCGGTCCGCAAGGACGGCGGGCGGACCGCCATCGCCAGCGCCAAGAACCGCATCGAGGGGCTGTTCAAACTGACCCGCCTGGACCAGGTCTTCCCCATCCGGCGCAGCGTGCTCGAAGCCATCGACGCCATCGAACACCCCGCCTGATCCCCTGCGGCCCCGCCTACCCCTTGAATCCCTTGATCCATCGGTCGATCCGCGCTTCCAGCGCCGGCAGCGGCATCGCGCCCGCCCCTAGCACCGTGTCGTGGAAGGCCCGCAGGTCGAACCTCGCCCCCAGCGCCCGCTCGGCCCGGGCCCGCAGCTCGCTGATCTTCATCTGCCCGATCTTGTACGCGCACGCCTGGCCGGGCCAACCGATGTACCGGTCCACCTCGCTCTCGATGTTCAGCGGGCTCAGCGCCGTGTTGGTCAGCATGAACTCGACCGCCTGCCGGCGCGTCCACCCCTTGGCGTGCAGCCCCGTGTCCACCACC
>JBGPGM010000184.1:0-5326 GCA_041483855.1 Phycisphaerae bacterium
ATCTGCGAGCCCAGCACCAGGTACCACGCGTCCTCCAGTTTCCCAGCCGGGTACGCCCGCCCTCCCAGCAACATCGCCCCCACGGCCGCCCGCTCCGCCGCGTCCGCCAGCAGTTCGTTCTTGCGGTTCCACCGCTTCATATACGCTTCGGAACTGATCGAGCCCGCCGAGTGCTCCGTCAGTTCCAGCTCCCCCTTGTACCGCGGCAGTTTCTCCCGCATCGCTGGCGTGATCGCCTTGAACATCCAGTCCGCCGGGCCGCCGACCACCTTGATCGCTCCCTGGGTGCCCATGCTCTGCTCCACCATCGCCACGGACTCGTCCTTGGGAGCGCCCCCCTGGTCCCCGGTCCCGTAGTAGTGGTAGTCCACGAAGACGCCCGACTGCTTCCCGTTGGCCGCGATCCGCTGCTCCCACGCGTTGCTCGTCGCCAGGTCGTCCTTGACTTCCCCCACGTACGCCCCCGGATCCAGCGCCGCCATCACGCTGCTCCCGTCGGGACCCTCCCACACGCCCACCTTGAACGGGATCGGCACCGCGGCCCGCCACGTCAGCTTCTGCGTCGAGAACCCGGTGATCCTGCAGTGCGCCAGCACCTGGGGCAGCGCCGCCGGGAAGCCGAAGCAGTCCGGCAGCATGTACTCGTCGCTGGCCACCCCGAACTCGCGCCGGAAATAGTGGTTCCCGTACAGCACGTGCCGGATGATCGACTCTCCCGACGGCACGTTGGCGTCGTTCTCATCCACCGACGACCCGCACGGGAACCAGTGCCCCTGGGCGATGTACCCCTTGAGCTTCTCGTACTCGGTGGGGTAGTACTCCTTCATCATCGCGTAGCGCCGCGAGCCCGAGAAGTTGAACACGTAGTGCGGGTACTTCTCGAACAGCGCGAAGTTCCGGTTGAGCGTGTTGGCGATGAACTCGTGGATCGTCTGCGGGTACGCCCAGCGCCACTGCGTGTCCAGGTGCGAGTACGCCACCACGTACAGTGTCGGCTTGCTCAGATCGACCTCCGGAGGCCGGGGGGGGATGGGCGAGGCGGCGGGGGCCTTCGCCAAACCCGCACCCGCCGCGCCCGACGCGGCCGCGCTGGAACTCGCCGGCTGCGCCCACGTCGCGTCTGCCGAGGGCGGTTCGGCCCCCATCAACCCCGCCGCGCCGATCGCCATTGTCCACCCTGCCGCCGCCGCAAGCGCGATCTTCATGACCGTTCTCCGTCGTCATCGCCGACGTTCACCACACCTGTGCCCGCCATCCCCCGTATCACGGCCCCCAGGTCTCACCATCGTACCAGACACCCGATGCCCGTTCCCGGCATCGGGATGACAAGCAGGCCGCGCAACACGCCTCCTCCGCCGCGCGGCGCCGAGGGGTTGGGGCCGCGAGTGAAGCGCAGCGTTCCACCCATTCCCCGACCTTCTCCCGCACGCAACCCTCGTTGTGCGCTCGCCGCGCCCAGCGTATCATCACGCGAGGAGAGACGCCCGCATGCCATTTCCCGCGCAGCAGGCGCGCGAGTTTGCTCTCGCCGCAGTACAAGCCATCGAGCCCGGCCAGATGGGCTGCTACGGCATCTACAACCGGCGCGGCGAGTGGGTCTACGTGGGCCACGGCGACATCCGCCAGTGCATGCTCGCCCACGTCAACGGCGACAACCCGTGCATCTCGCGCAACGATCCGGCGTACTGGGTCAGCCTCTTGACCAGCGACCATGCCTCGCAGGAGAAGCGGCTCATCGAGGAACTGATGCCCATCTGCAACCTGCGATCAGGCTAAGCAGGCCCCGACCCCGTCCCCGCGAACTCGCCCGACACGCGCCGGAAGTAGTAGTCGCGTCCGTTGACGCTCAGCCGCGTGAACAGCACGCCGACACTCACCTGGATGCGCTGCCCGCTGACCGGATCATCGATATCCACGTCCCGGATGGCGCCCGGCACGCGCAGGCGCCTCAGGGTGTTCCCGAGCGCTCGGCCCATCCGGTCACGCCACCTCAGCCACGCGCCGTGCCCCTTGCGGCCCTGGACCGCCGTGGGCGGGTTGGGGAACGGGAACGAAGGCCGCAGCGGATGGTTCGGGTCTGGCATGGCCGTCCCCCCTTTGGATTCGGTCGTCGCCCCGTGCATCACGCGATCCATATATCATGCGACCCCGAGGCGCCGATGCCGCGTTCGATCCGCAGGATCAGGTCAATCCGCTGTGTCCTCCTGCCTTACGCCTTGCGGCCAGGCGCTCGCACGGGGAGTCTCGCCTCCGGTCAAACTCCTGCGCGGCCACGGCCTGCTCCCCGCCCAACTTGGGCAGCGGGGGGCGTCGGTGCGCGCCGCGCGCCGGGCGCTGTCTCTTCTTGCGACTCGCTTGGATCTCCCAGACCGTGGGTGGAGATAGAGGAGGCCCATCTGGCCCGGCCTCGTCGTCAACACCCTCTTCTACGCCGCGGCGTGCCACGCGCTCCTCGTGCTCCCCGGCGTCGCCAGACGCCAGATGCGCCGCCGCCGCGGCCGCTGCACCCGCTGCGGTTACAGCCTCACCGGCCTGCGGCCGGACGCCCCGTGCCCGGAGTGCGGCCCCGGCAACGAATGAAACCGCGCCGGATCACCCCGCGTTCCGCCCGCGCGTCCCCGCACCTCCACCCCGCCGATCGCCTTCCGCGTCAGCCTCTCGGGCGACCGATCACCAGCCCCACGAGAAGCCCGATACCGACAGCGATCCCCAGGCTTGTGAACGGCCGAGTCACGACCTGACCCCTGAGCGACTCGGTCGCGCCCATGCCCATCTCCCTGGCGGCCTCGAGTCCCTGCCGGACGCCTTGCTTGGCCTCGACCACCCCGGAACGCGCCGTACCCGCCGCGTCCCTGGCCAGCCCGGTCAGGTCATCCTTGAGGCGGTCGACATCCTGTCCGAGCCGGTGCACGCCGGACTTGAAGTCGCGCCCGTCCTTCATTTCCAAGCCGCTGGCCGCCCTGGTTGCGTTCGACATAATGGGCTCCCTTGTTCTGCCCCCACACACGCCGCGTGGGTGTGTGATTATTCCCCGCCGCCAGCCGGCCAGCGACACCGCACGCTGCTCCTCGCCGAGGGGAAACCGCCGTCGCGCTAGCACCCGCAGCCCTTGGCGAAGTCATCGACCTCCTTCTTGACCTGCTCTGTCGTCTTGCCGTACACGCGCTGGATGGTTCCCTCGAGCTTCTCCCGCTTGCCGGCGATCACGTCCAGATCATCGTCCGTCAGCCAGCCCCACTTCTCGCGGACCTTTCCCTTGACTTCCTTCCAACGTCCTTCGATGCGGTCCCAGTTCATCGGTGGGCTCCTTTTCATCCTGAAGAAGTGAGGTCCCCGCCCCCTCTCCGGCGCCGTGCTGCACGTGGTGCCACGTGCTTGTGTTTGCATTCTACCCCGTGGGCCTGGGCCACCCATGAGCACATGGGCAAGATGAAGCGAATCCGGGGTTAAGTTCCTGATGCCGTTATGACCGTGTTTGCTGGCCCGCCCGGCTTGCCCGACTGCATTCCCCATTGTCGGTCCTGTCCAGCCCGTTACTCCTGCCCGACTTCGGGCAGCCCGTCATGCGTCTATTCCGGCGCCTCGTGCTGCGGCCAAACGTTCGGCAGAATCACGGGCCGCTCCGCCCCCAGAGTTGGGCGGTCAGCCACCGCAGGTCATCGAGCCCACGAGACGGTGGCCGGAGCCGCGTGATCCCTCCCCCTTCCCTACTCGATCCCAACTTCCTCTTTCAGGCACGCCCCGATCGACTCCCGATCGGCCGCCGCCATCAGCCGCTCCCGGAACTCCTCGTGCATCAGCTGCCGTGCCAGCGTCGCGAAGATCTTCATGTGGCCCGCGCCGCCGCCGCCCGCGGCCTCCGAGGCCGGCACCGCCAGCAGCAGCACCATCCGTACCGGCAGGCCGTCCATCGATCCCCACTCCACCGGGCTGCGCAGCCTCAGTACCGCCAGGGTCGGCGCACTCACCGCGTCCGTCTTGCAGTGCGGCACCGCAAAGCCATACCCCAGCCCCGTCGAGTACGTCTGCTCCCGCGCCCACACCGCCTCCTCCACCTCGCCCGTGTGCTCGGTCCGGCCCGCCACGAACAGCATGTCCACGGCCTCCCTGATCGCCTCCTCCTTGGTGGCTGCGTCGCTGCCCACGTCGATCAGGTCCGCGCCCACAATGCCCTCCCCACCGCCGCGCGCTGCCCGACCCACCGACGCGCTGCGCAGCAACTCCTCCACCTGGCTCGCCTCTCTGCATGTCGCCGCGCCCGCAACCAGGTCCCTGCACCGACCCGCGTCCATACCCTGCACCGCCGTCTTGAGCCCCAGCACCGCCCCCGGCGCCACGCTGATCTCGTCCACTCCCAGCCCCAGTATCAGCGCCAGGTTCAGCCGCTCTCCGGCCATCTCCCCGCACACCCCCACCCATTTCCCGTGCGCCTTGGCCCCCTGCACGATCGTGCGCAGCAGCCGCACGAACGACGGCTGCCGCGGGTTGTACAACCCCGCCACCCCTGCGTTACCCCGGTCTACCGCCATCCAGTATTGGCACAGGTCGTTGGTCCCGATGCTGAAGAAGTCCACTTCCGCGCACAACTGGTCCATCACCAGCGCCGCCGCGGGGACCTCCACCATCACCCCTACCGGCATCCGCTCGTCGAACGCCGCGCCCTTCGCGCGCAACTCTGCCTGTACCGATCGCACCTGCTCGCGGAACCACGCGGCCTCCGCCGGCGTCGCCACCATCGGCGCCATCACCTTCACGGGCCCGCGCCCCGACGCCCGCACGATCGCGTGCAACTGCGTCCGCAGCAACTCCGGGTGCCGCTCGTACAGTCGCAGCCCGCGCACGCCCAGGAACGGGTTCTCCTCCCGTGCGATCTTCAGGTATGTCGCGGGCTTGTCCCCGCCGATGTCGAACGTGCGGATGATCACCGGCCGACCGTCCGCCGCGCCCACCACCGCCGCGTACGCCTCGTGCTGCTCCTCCTCGCTCGGCGCGGCGGCCCGATCCAGGAACAGCATCTCCGTCCGCAGCAGCCCCACCCCGTCCGCACCGTGCTCCACTGCCGCGGCCACCTCCTCCGCCGTCGAGGCGTTGGCCCCGACCTCGAGCCGCTGCCCGTCCGGCGTCACCGCCGGCCGGCGTGCGATCGGCCCGACCCGCGCCAGCCACCGTTCGTGCGTCCGCCGCTGCCGTTCGTAGTACCGCGCCACCGCCGCCGTCACCGCCGTCACGACGAACCCGCCGTCCCCATCGACGACCACCTGGTCCCCCGCGCGCGCCGCCGTGCCCGCGTCCGGCACGTCGATCAGCGTCGGGATCCGCAGCGACC
>JBGPGM010000185.1:0-5313 GCA_041483855.1 Phycisphaerae bacterium
CCTCAAGCACTTCGGCGAGGACCATCCCCACGTGAAGGTCGTCCGCGCGTCGATGAGGGCCGCCGGCTGCGGCGAGTAGCGCTGCCGGGCCGGCACCGGCGCTGCCTGCGCCGGATCGGCTCGCTGCCCCCCGCTGGGGCACGATTGGGCGCGGAGGGCACGTCGTCCTCTGCCCCTCCGGGGCAGGGTAGAGAGACACGCCCGAGTTCCACGGGTTGTGCTCCGCCCGGCTGTGGCCGGGCTGCGCTGCACCCGCGGCTACGTTCCGCGGCCCCGCTGGGGCCGAAGCGGCGTCGATCCTACGGGACGCTGCACCCGCGACACGGAACGGAAGACTGTCTACGAAGGCGACGGTAGGCGATGGCTTCACCGCGCACGCCCGTCCCCCCTACCGCCTACGCGCGCACCACCGGTCCCGGCCCCACCCCCTCGCCCACGCGCACCACCACCAGCGTCACATCGTCGGTGCGGCGGGCCAGGCCGGAGAACTGGCGGAGCGTGGCGAGCACGTGCTCGACGATCCGCGCGGCGGAGGCCTCGGGCTCGCGGGCCAGCAGGTCCAGCACGCAGCGGCGCACCCGCGTGCCGCCGAAGTGCCGGCCCGAAAAGTCCGTGGCGTCGGTCAGGCCGTCCGTGTAGGCCACGACCACGTCGCGCGGCTTGAGGTCGCAGATCCCCTTGGCGTACTTCTGGCGCGGGTCGATCCCCAGCGCCATCCCATCGGCCGTCAGCCGCTTCACATCCGCGTCCGAGATCGCACGCCCCACCGCCCCCCCCGCCCCGGGCGCCCCCGCCCCCGTCCCCCCACCCCCCGAACCCGGCGCGGGCGGCACGTGGAAGAGCAGCGGCCACTCGTGGCCGGCGCCGCAGTAGGTCAGGCGCAGCGTGCTCGGGTCGATGACGCCGTACCAGAGGGTGGCGAACTCGTTGTCGCGGGTGTCGCGGACCAGGGCCGCGTTGACGCGCGAGAGGACCTCGCCGATGTCGTAGACGTCCTGGGCGTGGGCCCGGAGGCTGGCGCGGACGGCGGCCATGAGCAGGGCCGCGGGCACGCCCTTGCCCACCACGTCGGCGATGACGACGCCGAGGTGGCCGCCGAGTTCGACGAAGTCGTAGAAGTCGCCGGAGAGCTCGAAGGAGGGCCAGCAGTGGGCGGCGACGTCGAGGGGGCGGATGGCGGGCATCGAGCGGGGCAGCATCTGGCGCTGCACATCGCCGGCCATGCGGACCTGGCGCTGGATGCGCTCGTCCTCGGCGCGGAGGCGGCCGAGGCGGGCGTTGGCCACGGCCGCGGCGGAGTGCTCGGCGATGGCGCGGAGGAGTTCGCGCTGGGCGTGGGAGAAGCGGTGTGGGCGGCGTGCGTAGAGACGGATGAGGCCGATGGGCTGGGCCTTGTAGATGAGGCCGGTGCTCATGAGGCTGCACAGGCCCTCGGCGCGGACGCGATCGGGGTCGGCAATGCGCTCGTCGTGGAGCATGTCCTCGACGGTGACGACCTCGCCGGCGAGGGCGGCGGTGCGCAGGGGCCCGCCGGTGTTGAGGCGGGCGCTGAGGGCGAGCCAGGCGGGGCTCAGGGCGCGAGAGCCCTTGATGGTGAGCTGGTCGCGGTCTTCCTCGATGAGGGCGATGGAGCCGGCGTCGGCGCGCAGGGCGTCGATGGCCAGGTCGAGGGCGACAGTGAGCAGGCGGTCCACATCGCCGGCCTGGACGAGCAGGCCGGAGAGGCGGTAGAGGGCGTCGAGCTCGTCGATGCGCTGGCGGAGGAGGGTCTGGGACTCGCAGATCTCGGCGACGCTGGCGGCCAGCAGGGCCATGGCGCGGTGGAGCGGGGCGCGATCGGGCGACGGAGGCGTGCCGGGTGCGTCGGTGGCGGGCGTGACCAGGGCGCCCAGGTCGCCCGTCGAGATCGTCAGCGGGACCAGGTGCAGGTCCCAGCCGGGGTCGTAGGACCAGCCGACGAGTTCGGCGGCGCGACGTGCGGCGGTCTCTTCGGGGACGAACTGCCAGGGATGGCCGCGGCCGGGGATGATGGCCTCGCCGTTCGAGTCGCGGAGCCAGATGGGGGTGGCGGTGAGGCGGGCGAGTTCGTCGACGAGTGCGGGGACGGAGCCGGTGGTGAGGAAATCGCGGAGGGAGACGCGGTCTTCGGGGGCCTGGGGGCGCGGGCCGGGTTCCACGGGCGCGTGGCCGCTGATCGGCGCGGGTTCGGGGGCCAGCGCGGGCGCGCCGGGGGAGTCGATGTCGATCGGTGCCTTGTCCACAACGCCGTCGGGCATGTTCACCTGTGCTCTGGCTGGCCCCCCCCGCTCCCGCGCCCGCCTCCGGTCGTCGCGGTCAGAGCGATGGTATCCCCGCCGTTGCGCCGTGCCGCCGACGGAGATAGAATCTCGATTCCTGGAGTGGAGCCGCCCGCATGCCGCACATCATCGCCGAGCCCTGCATCGGGACCAAGGACGTGTCGTGCGTCGAGGTCTGTCCGGTGGACTGCATCCACCCGACGAAGAACGAGCCGGATTTCGAGAAGAGCGATCAGCTGTACATCGATCCGGACACGTGCATCGACTGCGGGCTGTGCGTGGACGAGTGCCCGGTCAAGGCGATCTTCCCGGAAGAAGACCTGCCGGCGGAGTGGAACCGGTACATCCAGATCAACCTGGACTACTACAAGCAGAAGGGGTGAAGCGGGCGCGGGGTGTTACGCCGCGTCGCGCTCGCCGGAGGGCTTGGTGCGGGCCCGCACGCCGGACGGGGAGTCGGGCTTCTCGCGCCAGTCCTCGGTGTTGGGCAGGTTCAGTTCGCTGGGCATGGTCTTGCGGTAGCCGAGCAGGCGGATGACTTCGAGGACGTCGGTCCAGGTGGGGAACATGCGGTTGTTGGAGCGCTTGAAGGCGTCGATGGCGACCAGGAACAGGAACTGTTCCGGGGTCATCTCGCCCTCGTCGGCGGCCTTGGTGAAGTCGCTGCGCCGGCGGCCGGGGCCGCGGCGGCGATCCAGGCCGGTGTCCTCGGCGCCGCCGTTGAGGCGGGCCCTGACGGCGCGTCAGTCGATGCCGGAGCGGCGGTCCACGACCTCCCCTGGAGGGGTGCCGCCGCCGGGGGTGTCGGTGTGGGTAGGGTTGGAGTGAGGCTGGGGAGCGCTGCGCCCGCCCGTCCCGCCCCCCCCGGTCCCGGCCCCCCCGGTCCCGCCCGCGTCATGGTTGTGCTGATGCTGACCCCGCCCGACGCCTGGTTCCCGAGTGGGCATGATGCGGCCTCCGTGTCCTGGCCGCGGTTGTTCTCGGACGTACGCGCGGCTCAGAACTCATCGTCGTCATCGTCCGCATCGCCCTCGAACTCCTCTTCTTCGTCATCGTCTTCGAGGAAAGACTCGTCATCGTCGTCAAAGTCCTCACCTTCCTCAAACTTGTCGCCGTCGGCATCGTCGTCGCCGAAGGCGTCGTCATCCTCCTCTTCCTCCTCGAAATCCAGGCGTCGCGGCGGCAGGACCGCCGGCCCCTCGGTGCGGGCGCGCTGCGCCCACGCCCTCTGCTCGATCGTCTCGGTTGTCATGGCTCACCCTCGCTTGCTTGCCGAACCCCTTGATCCCACCGCGAGATTCCGACCCCGCGGCCACCGCACCTGACCGGGCAAGCGTGTCCAGCGGGTATTTCACCCGCCCGGACGAAACCGTCCCGCCCCGGAATGGCGGTACACTACTCCCCAGCCCGTGCTTGTCAATACGCTTGCGGCACCCCCTTTTCGATTTTCTTTCGGGCCCCCGAAGAGCCCCCGGCGACACCCCACTCATGCCCACCGATCCCGAACACGCCAACCCCCCATACGCCCGTGCCCACGAGCCGTTCCAGCCCGTCGCGACGGTCCTGGCCGTCATCCTCCCGGGCGCCGGGCACGCCTACCTGGGCCACACCCGGCGCGCCATCTATATCGCCTTTGGGGTCCTGGGTCTATACCTTTCCGGGCTGCTGATCGGGGGCATCGACGTGGTGGACCGGGAGGAGGATTTCGTCTGGTTCCTGGGCCAGGCGCTGGTGGGGCCGATCGCGTTCGGGACGGACTACGTTCACCAGACGTACTTTAAGGGGATCGACCCGAGAGACTCCAAGCGGCGGTCCGCCAAGCCGGATGAGATGCGCGTCATGGAGAAGGGTCTGCCGATGCTGCGGCCGCGGGGCACGGGGCAGGGCCCGCTCCCCCCTCCGCTGCTGATCCGGGCGCTGGGGCGGGACAACGAGTTGGGTACGCTGTTCTCGACGATCGCGGGGATGATGAACCTGATCTGCATCATCGACGCGTCGTTCCATCGGCGGGCGTCGGGCACTGGAGGTGGTCCAGGATCCGGGACGCCGGGAGCCCGTGCGGGCGCGGGGGGCGGGGCGGGGGGCGGGGTGGGGGGCGGGGTGGGGGGGGGAGGGGCATGACGCAGATCGCGCTGCTGGCGTGGCGGCCGTTCCTGGAGCCGATCAGCGTGCACGAGCACTGGTGGGTGTTCCTGGCGCCGCTGGCGCTGGGGATCTCGATCGTGTGGAAGGCGGTGCGGCTGGGGACGCTGGAGCACTACTGGCGTCAGGTGGCGATGATGACGGTGCAGATCATCGTGGGGATGGTGGTGCTGGCGGCGTTCTCGTACGTGTTCGTGGAGGTGTACGTGCGGTTCATCGCCGATCGGGCGGGGTGAGCGGTAGGGGACCGGGAGGAGGGGACAGGGTTTAGGGGCGGGTAGAGAACGTCCAATGTTCACATGGACCGAACTCGGTGCTCTGATTGGTTGCATCACCGGCATCCTTGGTTCTGTTGCCGGAATCGGTGCTTTGCTGCTCGGGATCCGAAATTACGCGTTGCAGCGGCGCGCACAGTCGGTTCGGCTCGTTGTCGATCTGGTGTTCATTGAGGAACGCGATGGTCGCCTTGTTGCCGGAGGCTCTCACAGGGACAACATTTTTGGCGCCGCAGCGGTCCAGGTATACAACGACAGCAACTTCGGAGTCACACTGGCTGCCGTAGGCGTTCGCGTTCGCCAGCCTCGCCCGACGGATCTCGAACCGGTGGGGCCAAAGACCGTAGACGGGTCGCTCCTGCCTTACCGACTTCAGCCGAGGACTGCCTGCCTCGTCCCGATGAACGGTATTACCGCTTGGGCCTTGGCTCGGCGCGATGTCCAGACAGTGTTTGCCAAGACCGATGCGGGCGTGGAGTTCCTGATTGACGGGGCCAAGTTGACAGTGCTCGAAACGATCTTTTCTAGCCTCAAGAGCATTGAACGCGAGCCGAAGCGCGAGGCGGTGGGGTGAGGCCCCCAGCGCGTCCCGCCCGCCG
>JBGPGM010000186.1:0-5260 GCA_041483855.1 Phycisphaerae bacterium
CCTGCAGCTCGTCGCGCGTCAGCCGCTGGCGCAGCGCCGTCGTGATCGCCACCGCCGCGTGCTCCGGGTCACGCCCCGTCGAGAACGCGTTCAGCGCCGTCTCGGGAATCAGGAAGACCCGCGGCATCGGCAGCCCCGCCGCGATCCGCACCTCGTCCACCACGTTGAACAGTTCCGGGTCGTCCGCCTGGGTGATCTCGTTGGCGCCGGTCATGGCCAGGATCGCCCCCGCCCCGCCGTACCACGACCAGGTGGTGGCGATCACCGCCGTCACCAGCGCCGCCAACCCCCCCAGGACCACCGACGGCAGCAGGTCTCGCGGCGTCGCCACCCGCCCGCGTCCGATGTACGCCGTCAGCAACGCGGCGATCACCACGCCCAGCACCACCGCCAGCAGGATCATGACCACGATCAGGATCGCGCTGGCCCGCTTGTTCCTGGCGATCAGGTCCAGGTAGGTGATCGAGCCCGGGTACGCCGAGATCTGCGGGCGCAGCTCCTGGGCCAACTCCGAGAGGTTGGACGGGCGGGCGTGGTCGGGATGTGGCGGCGGGATCGAGGACATCAGGGAAGGCTCAACGCCCGGGAGGGGTTGCGTGGGTCAGACAGGCCCGAGGGCCCCACGAGACGCGGGAATGCTTCCAGCCCTCGGCCTCAGAACTTCACCTGCGGCGCCTGCCTCGCGGCCTCCTCCGACACCTCGAAATACTCCCGCTTCTGGAAGTTGAACGCCCCCGCGACGATCGCGCTGGGGAACGTCTGGCGCGACGTCTCGTACCGCGCCACGCAGTCGTTGTAGTGCTGGCGCGAGAACCCGATCTTGTTCTCCGTGCTCGTCAGTTCCTCCTGCAGCGCCGCGAAGTTCGCGTTCGCCTTCAGGTCCGGGTACGCCTCCGCCACCGCGAACAACCGCCCCATCGCCTGCGTGAGCATCCCCTCCGCCTGGGCCCGCTCCGGCACCGATCCGCTCTTGCTCGCGTCCACCGCCCGCGTCCGGGCCGCGATCACCGCCTCCAGCGTTCCCCTTTCATGCCCGGCGTACCCCTTGACCGTCTCGACCAGGTTGGGGATCAGGTCGTACCGCCTCTTCAACTGCACGTCGATCTGCGACCACGCGTTGTCGCAGTCGATCCGCCGGCCCACCAGCCCGTTGTACACCGCGATGACCCACAGCACCACGATGATCAGCAACGCCACCAGGCCGATGCCGACGAACATGACGATGCTCTCGCCCATGACGATTCCTTCCAACTAGGGGCCGCCCGCTCAGGCCCGGTCCCCCCGTGCACATTCTTGGGATGATACCGACCAGATTGCAGCCTTGCGCCGGCGCGGTAGCATCGGGGATCGTGGGCGGGACCGACGTCGGGGGCGGGCAGGAGCAGCGGCTATGAGCACAGCGAAAAAGCCCTCGGCGCCGACGCGCAGCCCCCTGACCTTCGGGGACCTGGTCGCGGACCTGGTCTGGCCCAAGCTCTTCCGGGCCGCGGGTCTCTGCCTCAACCCCGCGCGCATCGGGGTCGCGTTCTTCACGCTCGTCGCCGTCTCGTTCGTCTGGGCCGCGGTCTCCTGGCTGGAAACCAAGCTCGGCCTGGGCGGCTCGGCCGAGTCCCAGACCACCCTGGCGGGCATCATCCGCGACCTCATGCCCGACGCCTGGCGGCACGACCCGGCCCTGCAGACGAGCCTCCTGGGCACACTCTTCATCAGCCTGCCCGTGGCCTGCCTCAGGGCCCATCCCTTGGCCTGCTTCATCGCCGGCCCCGTCGGCTTCGGCATCGGCCTCGTCGGGGCCGCGGCCATCTGCCGCATGGCCGCCACCGAGATGGCGATGGGGATCGAGGTCTCGTGGCCCGAGGCCGTGGGCTTTGCGATCGGGCGGCTCAAGTCCCTGGCCGGCGCGGTGCTCCTGCCGATCCTGCTGATCTGGGGGATCGGCGTGCTGCTGGCCCTGGGCGGGCTGGTCCTCATGCGCTTCCCGGTCATCAACCTCCTGGGCGGGCTGTTGTACGGCCTGTTCCTGATCGCGGCTTTCCTGGCCGTCATCGCGATGCTCACGTACCTCCTCGGGCACGGCTTGCTCATCCCCGCCGTCGCCTGCGAGGGCACCGACGCCATTGACGCTGTGCAACGGTCCTACGCGTACGTCCTGGGCCGGCCCGTCCGTCTCATCGCCTACCTGGCGCTCATCTGGGTCCAGGCGATCGTGGTGATCTGGCTGGCGTGGTTCATCAGCACCGCCGTCATCGATTTCGCCGCCCAGGTGACCGGAGCCTGGGCCGGCGACAGCGGCTCACAGATGCTCGCCCAGGGCACCCAGGCCGCCACGACCATCCCCGAGGCCAGGACGGGATCCTGGCCTGCGGGCACCTTCGGCTGGGGCGCGGCCCTCATCGAGTTCTGGACCCTCATCCCCGTCACGCTCGTGTGGGCCGTGGCCATCTCCTTCTCGTACTGCGCCTCGACCGTGTTGTACCTGGCCCTGCGACGGGTCAACGACGGTCAGGACATGAGCGAACTGTGGATGCCCGGCATGGTGGAAGGCACTATGGCTCAGTCGCAGCGGGGTGGGGCGGGCGTTCCGGCGCCCAGCCCGTCCAGGCGGCCCCAAGGCGCGGCGCCCGACGAAGTCGAGATCGACGGCGGCGGCGAAGGCAGACGCAATGACTGAGGCCAGCCAGTGCGGCGCCCCCCCGCCCCAACCGCTCGTCCCCGGGCGCACCCGCGAGGCCCAAGCCATCGGTCTCGCCGGCGCCCTCGCCGAACTCGGCATCCCCTGGATCGACTGGCGCGATCCCGACGACGCCAACCCCCCCTCCCCGACCCGCCGCCTCGCCGCCCGCCATGCTGACCTTGTTGGCCTGCTCTGTCACGCCGCGCCGGGACCCCGACTGGCCTGCCTCGACGGCCGCCTCACCATCCACGTCACGCCCCGCGGCCTCGCCTGGTCCGCGCAAACCGAAGACCTGGCCCATCGCCTCGGCGCGGCCCTCTCGCCCTGACCGCCCGATCACGGCACCGGGATCAACCGGTCCGCCGTCAGCGGGTCCGGCACATCGTCCAGCGGGATCGCCTGCTCGATCGTGAACTCGCCCACCGCGGTGCGCCGCAGGCCCGCCAGGCACCCGCCCGTCCCCAGGGCCGCGCCGATGTCCCGGGCCATCGACCGGATGTACGTCCCCTTTCCGCACCGGATGTCCAGCACCAGGCGCGGGTACGAATACTCGACGACGCCGATCGAGTGCACCATCACCGGGCGCAGCGCCATCTGAGGCGGCGTCCCCGCCCGCGCCAGGTCGTACGCCCGCTCTCCGCTCACCCAGATCGCCGAGTGCGCCGGTGGGCGCTGCTCGACGAGTCCGAGGAAGCAGCCCAGCACCCGGTCCACCACCTGGCGCGTCGGCGGCGACTCCACCGCCACCGGCGCCAGTTGCCCTTCCAGGTCGTCCGTCGTCGAGGTGTGCCCCAGGTCGATCTCGGCGGCGTACCGCTTTTCTCCGGCCATCACCCGGTCGCACTGCTTCGTCGCCCGCCCCACCAGGATCACCATCAGCCCCGACGCCAGCGGGTCCAACGTCCCCCCGTGCCCCACCTTGATCGACTTGGGGTACCCCGCGTTCATCAGCCGGCGCTTCACCACGCGGCAGATCGACATCGACGACAGCCGGTACGGCTTGTCCACCAGCAGCAGCCCCGAGGCCGGCGGCGGCCCGCCCGGCGCCGAGGGTGGAGGATGGTGCCCGCTCATCGCGCCGTCTCCTGCTCTCGCAGGAACTCAACTCGCTTGAGCCACCTGGGCACGTCCACGATCATCAGGTCCTCGTACCGCCCGCGCGAGTAGTTCAGCCCCATGAACTCCGTGTCCGCCTCGCCGGGCGTGATCCGCTTGAACGCCGGCAGCGCCCGCGGCGCAATCACCAGCCCGTCCGGGTGCCGCTTCATCCACTCGTCCAGCCCCGCCTCGTCGATCCGTTCCACGCGCCCACGCGTCAGGAACACCAGGCTGTCCTCGTGGTACTCGACCGCCGCCAGCGGGCGGCGGCCCGTCGGGTCGATGAACGCCGCCGAGTGCGCCGCGTTGCTGCTCAGCCCCATCACCCGCGGGAGCACGAACTGCAGCGCGACCGCCGCGAGCACCACCGCCGCGCCGATCGCGCTCGCCAGCGCCGCTGCGAAACGACCCTCGATCATCCGCCCGCGCGCCGCCAGCAGCAGCCGCGCGCCGACGATCACCGCCGCCGCCGCCGCGACCAGCAGCACGACCACCGGCACATCGACCAACCCGGTCCCCAGCGTGCCGAGCAGGTACCACGCCCCCGCCAGCGCCAGCACCGCCACCAGCACTGCGCCGACCGCCAGCCAGACCCGGATCCCCCACCGCTGCGCCGCCCCTTCCACTCCCGGCAGCCGTCCCGCCTCCGCCGCGAACACCGCCCGCGCGCTGAGCAGCGCGATCGCCGTGTACATCGGCATCGTGTAGTGCGGCAGTTTCGTCAGCACCAACTCGAACACCACCCACGCCGGCACGATCCACGCCAGGCAGAACAACTCCGCGCGCCGCCCCGCCCGCGCCCGCACGAGCCTCACCACCGCCCGCCTGAACCAGCCTCCCGCGCTCGCGCCGTTGTGCCTCTCCATCGGCGCCCCCCGCGCCACGGCTCGCCCGATCGCCAGCGCCGTCAGCAGCGACCCCGGCCAGAACAGCACCCCCAGCAGCACGGTGTGGTAGCCCGGCGGCCCCCAGTGCCCCTCTCTCGCTTCCGCGCTCCGCCCCACCGTCTCGTGCAGCACGGTGCCCAGGTATTCGTGCCACCCCACGCGCTCCCCCACCAGGTACACCCACGGCCCTACGACCGCCGCCACGATCGCCACCCCCATCACCGGCCGCAGCCGCCACAGCCAACCCCACCGCCTCGTCACCAGCCCCAGCCCCGCGCACGTCAGCGCCGCCACCATCGGCGTCACCGGGCCCTTGGCCATGATCCCCAGCGCCACGCACACCCAGAACATCACCGCCCACCTGATGGCCCCGCCCGCCGCCGTTCCCCGCGCCCTCCACACCCGCCACAGCCCCCACTGCGCTCCCACCGTCGCCGCCAGCAGTACCTGGTCCGCCCGCGCCTGGTGCGCATCCCAGACCACCATCGGGCACACCGCCAGCAGCGCCGCCCCCAGCCACGCCGCCCGTGGGTCGAACATCGACACCCCCAGCCGCCACGTCATCAGCACCGCCCCCATCGCCGCCAGCATCGACGGCACC
>JBGPGM010000187.1:0-5227 GCA_041483855.1 Phycisphaerae bacterium
ACTACGAGACGTTCGGGGAGCACCAGTGGGCGGAGACGGGGATCTTCAAGTTCCTCGATGCCCTGCCGGAGAAGGTGTTCGACACCAACCCGGGCCAGAACCACTTCAACACGCCCAGCGAGGCCCTGGCCCAGTTCGACGCCGTCGGTGAGTACGACGTGCCGCACATGATCTCCTGGGCCGACACCGAGCGCGACCTGACCGCCTGGCTGGGCAACGCGATGCAGTCCAACGCGCTGCAGGAGACCTACCGGCTGGAGCGTCAGATCAAGCGTCGCCTGGGCGCGGCCCGGGCCGGCGACGACGAGAACGAACAGGCCGAGGCGCGGTACCTGCTCGACGACTGGCGTAAACTGACGACCAGCGACCACTTCTACTACATGTGCACCAAGTACTGGTCCGACGGCGACGTGCACAAGTACTTCAGCCCCTACGACTCGCCCTACGACTCGTACATCAACTTCATGAACGTGCTGGACAATGTGCGGGCCAGGGCGACGGGCGGTGTCGCGGCCGCGGCGGCCCGGTGAGCCCGCCGGGCGTAGGGGATGAGTTTGGTAGTGGCGCCGCGTGGCCAGGGTCACCCCGCGTCGAGATCGCCGGTATTAATTCGGCCCGGATTGGCCGGGGACCCCCGCTTGCTCCGCACAGACTTTGAGGATCGCCCGATGAGCCGCCGCGCCGCAACCGTTCTCCCTATCTGCGCCACCATCGCCGCCGTTGCGCTTCTCGCCCCGGGCTTGAAGGCCCAGCACGAGCCGCCGCCGACGCCGGCCGGCGCGCCGACGCCTGGCACGCCCAGTCCGCCGGCCCCCGTGCTCGCGCTGAATGCGGCCGCGGCTTACAGGAAGGCCTGGGACGCCAGACCCGCCCTCTTCGACAACAAGTTCCTCCAGAAAGAGCTGATGGGGGACGCCAACTGGGCGCCGACCCCCGAAGTCGGCGCGCAGCTGGAAGCGGGCCAGCCCGAGATCGCGGCCATCCTCGGGGCCGTCAAGATCGAGCCGTGCGACTGGGGCATCGCCTACGAGAAGGGGTTCGACGCACTCGTGCCGCACGTGGCCAAGTTCGGGGTCACGGCGCGCGTGCTCTTCGCCGACGCCCGGCGCCTGCTGGCCAAGGGCGACACCGGCGCGGCGGTGCAGCGGATCAGCGCGATCATCATGCTGCCGCGTCACCTGCGCCACGACGGGCTGGTGCTCTCGACGAGCACCGGCCAGCAGGTGGGCGCGCTGGGCATGGGCGAGGCCGAGCGCCTGGCTACGGCGGGCAAGCTGGACGGCGCGTCCCGCACGGTGCTGCTCGACGCGCTGCGCACGCTCGACTCGCCGGACCCCGTGGGGATGAAGGACGCCCTGACGATGGAGGCGCGGATGATCCGCGACTGGACCAAGGCGGTCTGCAAGGGCCCGAATGCGGGCAAGGTCTTCCTCGAGCGGATCGCGCCCCGCGCCACTCCCGAGGAGAGGGCCGCCAGCGGCATAGAATCGCTCAACGAGGAGCAAGTCGCTCGTCAGGCCGACCGCGTCGAGGTCCTCTACCAGCAGGTACTGGGCGCGTGGGACCTCCGCGACGCGGTGCAGCAGATCAAGGCGCTGGAGACGCAGAAGAAGGCGGGGGACTTCGGCTCGGTGGCGGTGCTGACGGGCTCGGACCTGCAGCACTCGCGCGTGGTGGTGGGGCGGTTCACCAACGGCGTCGCCCACGCGATCCAGGCGCTCGGCGGCCAGCCGGGCGGGAGTCTCCGGGGCGCGCCGGGCGGCGCAGCGCCCGCGGCACCGGCTCCGGCGCCGAACCCGGGCAAGGGAAAATAGAAAGGGATGCAGGCATGGCCGAGAAGCAGCAAGTCCGCCGAAGGGTGAGGTGGGCGACCAAGCGGCGCAAGGGCAAGTCGCGGGTGTGGAAGTACCGGTGGGTCACGCTCGGGCCCGCGCCCAAGCCGGCCAAGGCATCGGCTGAGGGCCGGCGCGAGCCGGCGCGGGTAGCGCCGGCGCCACCCCCGCCATCGCCCCGGGCCAGCGAGCCTCCCGTCACGCCCGGCCCCCGCGCGGCGCCCTAGAGCAGCCCCTCGGCGTTGATCACCGCCTGGGCGACCTCGGCCAGCGGCTGGCGGGTGTCGCGCGCCTTCTTCTGGAGCATCCGCATCGCCTCCGGCTCCTCCAGGGACTTGCGCTTGACCAGGATCCACTTGGCCTGCTCGATCACCTTGCGCTCCTCCAGCCGCCGGCGCAGCGTCTGGTTCTCCGACCGGTCCGCCACCTGCAGGCGGAAGTTGCGCCACACGACCTCCAGGCACACGCCCAACTGGTTCTCCGTCACCGGCTTGATCAGGTAACTGAAGACCCCCACGTCCTTGGCCGCCTCCACGTACTCCCGGTCCGTGTACGCCGACAGGATCACCACCGGGATGCCCAGTTCCACGAACATCTGGCGCGCGGCGCTCAGGCCGTCCAGTTTCGGCATCCGGATGTCCAGCAGCGCCAGGTCGGGCAGGGCCAGGCGGGCCAGTTGCACCGCCGCCTCGCCGTCGGTGGCCGGGCCCACCACGGTGTAGCCCAGGTCACCGAGCGTGAGCGAAAGGTCCGCAGCCACCAGGTGCTCGTCGTCGGCGACGAGGATGCGCCCGGGGCGCTCGGGGAGGATGCTCAGGTCAGCGACGGGCGCGGCGGTCGGGCCGTTGTGCTGATCAGACCTTGAGATGGGGGGCATGGGACCTCCGTTCGCGTAAGGGGTCGGTCGCAGGGATTACGGGGGTGGATCGGGCGGGGCCGTGCACCGGCAGCGTCGCCCACAGGGCACACTGGAATCCGTCTGGCTCGAAGGAGAAGCCGACCCCGCCCTGCAGTTCGGACCTGGCCAACCCCTCGATCAGGCGGAACCCCACGCCGTATTCGGCCGGCGGGCCGGCCGGCGGCCCGCCATTTTCAGTCCAGTGGACATCGATCCTCGCCCGGTCCTGCGCCGGCCGCAGGTTCCAGCGCACCGCGACGGTCCCCGTCGGCGACGAGAGGGACCCGTACTTGGTGCTGTTGGTGAGCAGTTCCTGGATGACCATCGCCAACGGGCTCGCCTGCGACGGCGGCAACTGCACCGGTGGGCCCTGGGCCGTCACCATCCCGGCTCGCTCCGGCGGGACCGCTTCGACCGTCAGGCGCGCCACCAGGTCCGCCAGGTCCACCGGCCGCCCGTGGGCCTGCGAGATCAGTTCGTGCACCTCCTGCATCGCGCGGACCTTTCCGCAGATCGCGGCCCCCATCGCTCGTCCGGGCTTGCCCGACCGGTCGTACAGGCGCACCAGACCCAGCAGGCCCGTCAGGTTGTTGCGCACCCGGTGATCCAGTTCGCGCAGCAGCAGCATCTCGCGGCTGAGCATCTCCTCCTGGCGCTGGAGGCTCTCGCGCAGCCGGTCTTCGGTCAAGCGGTGGGGCGTGATGTCCACGAACGCCGCGACGGCCCCGCGCGCCGTGCCGTCCTCGGCCAGCAGGGGCGCGGCGTTGCCGTAGATCCGCATCGACTCGCCGTTGTCGAACACGACGTCCATCTCCATGTCGCGCACCTCGGCGCCCCGGGCCAGCGCGGCCTGGAGGGGGAGTTGCTCGCGTGGGATCTCGACGCCGTCGCGCAGGAACCGGTACCCACGCGGGGCGTCATCCGGCGGGCCGCCCAGCGGGACGTTCGATCCCGGCGGCGTGCGCAGGAGCGTGTACGCGGCCCGGTTGCCGGTGACCCACCGGCACGCCGGGTCGTGCGCGATCCACACGGCGGCGGGCGTCGCCTGCATGATCGTCTCGAACTCGGCGGCCCGGGCCCGCTCGCGGGCCTCACCGGCGCGCAGGTCCTCTTCCGCCCGCTTGCGGTCGGTGATGTCCCGGATGTACGCCGTGAAGAACGGCTCGCCCTCGCCCCGGCGCGCCGGCGCGATCGCCAACTCGACGGGGATCTCCCGGCTGTCCGCCCGGATCGCGGTCATCTCCACCCGGCGCGCCAGCGCCTGGCCGTGCCCGGTCTGCAGGTACTGGGCCAGTCCCTGCCGGTGCGCCTCGCGCAGCGCCGGCGGGATCAGGGTGTCGGCCACCTCCCGCCCCACGACCTCGGCGCGCCGGTAGCCGAAGGTCTTCTCCGCGGCGGGGTTGAAGTCCACGATGCGCCCGCGGTGGTCCATGGTGACGATGCTGTCCAGCGCGGATTCGAGGATCGCGCTCTTGCGCGCCTCGCTCTCGCGCAGGGCCGTCTCGGCACGCTTGCGGTCGGTGATGTCCCGGGCGATCTTGGACGCGCCGATGATCCGACCCGCTCCGTCCCGGATCGGTGAGATCGACAGCGACACCTCCATGAGCGTCCCGTCCTTGCGCTGGCGCACCGTCTCGAACTGGTCCACGCGCTCGCCCCGGCGCAGGCGCTCGAGGAGCCCCAGCACGTCCTCCTGCCGGTCCGGCGGGGACATCACCGAGATCGGGCGCCCGATCACTTCGTCCGGCGCGTACCCGAAGAGCCGCTCGGCGCCGCGGTTCCAGCTGGTGATCACACCGTCCAGGTTCTCGCCGATGATGGCGTCGTGCGAGGACTCGACGATCGCGGCCAACTCGGCCCGCGCGGCCTCGGCGTGCTTGCGGTCGGAGATGTCGTGCCAGATGCACCGGCTGCGGACGACCCGTCCGTCGGCGTCGTGCACCGCCGAGACGCTCAGGCTCACCTCGATCCGTCTCCCGTCCTTGCGCCGGAGCCTCAGGTCGGCGTCGTACATCTCGCCGGTCTCGATGAAAACGGCGAACGCCCGGCGCGCCTGATCGACGCACTCGGGATCGTACAGGTCGAAGACCGACCGGCCGATGATCTCGTCCTTGGCCAGCCCCAGCGCCCCGGCCAGCGTCTGGTTGCACTGCACCACCTGCTCCGTGTCCGCGTCCACCGACGCCATCATGTCCGGCGCACGGTCGTACAGGTCCTCGTACCGGGCCTCGGTGGCGTGCAGCGATTCCTCCGCGAGCCGGCGGTTGGTCAGCAGCGCTCGGCGGATGCACCAGTACGTCGCCCCCGCGATGACCACCCCGCCCGCCAGGTACGCCAGTTCGGTCATCCGCGCGCCCTCCAGACCGGGGTCCCGCGGATGAAGCAGTCCACCAGCGACGCCGTGTGCGCCAGGGCGATGAACACCGGGTGAACCTGGTCCGCCGCGAGGAACGCCCGGGGTCGCGGCACGCCGTCGGCGAACTGCGACCGCCACACC
>JBGPGM010000188.1:0-5225 GCA_041483855.1 Phycisphaerae bacterium
AGTCGAAAAAGTCCTGGCTGTTGGTGAAGCCGTCGTGGTTGAAGTCGGCGTTGCCGCCGAAGAACGAGGTCAGGAAGTCGAAGAAGTCCTGGCTGTTCACGTGCCCGTCATGGTTCCAGTCGCACGGGCAGGCCGGCGGGCAGTGCCCCATCGGGTCGCCGTGGTACGTGATGAGGATCGAGTCGCCCGCGGCGAAGGGCAGGGGCGGCAGCGGCGGGTACCCCGCGGAGTTGGAGTAGATGGCCAGGGAGTTGGCGCTGCCGGTCTGGTCCTCCAGGCCAACCATGTACCCGGACGGGACCGACGTGGCGGCGTTGATGGCGGCGTAGCGGAACTCGATGTTGTTGGTTCCCTCATACAGGATCGTCTGGAAGGAGTCGCGGGCCACGCCGGGGTTGGCGAAGTTGGTCACGTTGTTGTACTCGATGATGAAGCGGCGGTTGGGCGCTGTGCCCCGGGTCTCGGTCTTCGTCGTCATCGTGAAGCCGACCGCGACGCGGGCCGGGTCATCCCACAGGTCGTCCCACAACGGGGCGATGAAGTTGTTGGGCTGGATCGTGCCCGTCGGGATCGGGAAGTTGTTGCCGAAGGTGTACATAGGCGACTCGAACGAGGCCATGCCGTTGGTGGAGATGTTGATGCTGCTGTAGGGGTGGCTGTAGAATGTGAACGCGAAGGGCATGGCCACGATCTGGCTGTTGTCGTCGTAGATGTCGCAGGCCGGCGACGGGCAGTACACGCTGTTCTGCCACGGGATGGCCGTACCGGTCGCCGAGATGTCCTCGTAGTTGTTCGTGTTGTGGTTGATCTGGAACGTGTAGTTCGAGGCGCAGGACGTGTTGTTGCCCTGGTACGTGCCTCCCGCGGCAGTGCAAGCCGCCGGGGTGACGACCGTGCACCGGCCGCTGGCGCAGCAGGCGCCCGTCGGCGGGCCGACGGTGATCTGCATGTTGATCAAGCCGGCGTCGTTGACGGCCGAGCCGCCCAGCTGGATCAGGTAGTGCTGGCCGGCGATCGCATTGAAGCGGACCGTGGCCTGGATGTTCTGGCTCCCGGCGGGCGCCGTGTCGCAGTCGTCGTCCTCGCAGGCCAGGCAACTGGCGCTGGTGGGCGGGCAGGTGGTGCCGCCGTAGACCGCCATCTTGGTGTCGATGACCGTCAGGCCGCAGGTCGTCGCCACGACGCTCATGCCGTCGCCGGGGTTGAAGCCCGGGCCCGCCGCGGTCCAGTCGTACCAGACGTCCTTGTTCACCGCCATCGTGTAGGCCGGCGGCGTGCCCACGTTGGGCGTGTTGCAGATCGCGGTGGTCTGGCCCTCGTTGGGGTCGGTCGTTGCGGTGGACGTGTCCACGTTCACCGTGAGCGGCCCGCTGATGGCCGCGGCGGCCGAGCAGGTGTCATTCGGCGGCGGCGGCGAGGGAGGCGGGTTGCAGTTGCCGGCGTTGAGCGGGGAGAAGGCGATATCCACGCAGAAGGCCATGTCCTGCGGCAGGACGTCAACGGCCATGTACGGCGGCAGGCCGCTGTGCTGCAGGGCGCGGTTGTTGAAGGTGTTGTCAAAGGACCGCTTCCAGACCCAGCGGCGGTTGGTGTTCACCGCGTCCCAGATGGGATTGTAGATCTCGACCCAGTAGCACTGCGAGCCGGCGAGGGCCACGGCCGCGTGGGTCGCCTGGTAGACGAACATGCGCCGCGTGGCCGGTGGCGCCGGCGACGGGATGTCGATGCCGGTGTCCAGGGCCGTGACGGTCAGGGAGCCGTTGCTCTGGAGAAAAGGACCGCCGATGACCGACCCGGGCAGGCCGGTGCTCGGGTTGTGGCTGTAGTACCGCACCTCGAAGACGTCGGCCGTCGGATAGTCGTTGTTGTTGTACGCGCCCCACCAGCACAGCCTCGTGACGGAGCCGGGGACGTTGGCGTAGAAATCGTCGGCGACTCGGAAACTGGCCGTCGCGGACGTGGTCGATGACGTCGACGACCCGATCGACGTGTCGGGGGTCTGACATCGCGACTGGGCCACGCTGCACTGGGCGTTCGCCACCGACGACGCCACGCCGATCGCGGCGACCGCCGCGACCGTCTCGAACACGGACAGGAAACGACGACACGTTGACAAAGGACACCTCCTCTTCTGGAAAACAAACACCCTTGAAGGCAACCGCAATGCCGGCCCAAGACGACTTGGCGAGCGGGAATGCGCCCTGCCGGCCCCGAGTGGGCACAACCTATACAGATACCAGAAACATGTGCCCGGAGCAAGGAAAAAGACGCCGTCGCGCGCTCTTTAACTCCCCCAATGCGACACTGCACTGGGGGGTCAACTCGCCTGTTGTTCGCCGTCGAGATGGGTAGTTCGGGGTCTTATCGGTGCTCCATTCGCCCGCGAGTGCGCCATGCTCCCCAATGGGAAGCCCGCGCCGCCGATCGCGGCGCGGGCTTGTGCGATGATTTGGACCGGCCCTTCCGGATGCTTGCCCGTCAGCAGCCCGCAGGCGGCGCGAAGAAGCACGTCAGGAAGTCGAAGAAGTCCTGGCTGTTGGTGACGCCGTCATTGTTGTAGTCCGCGTTGCCGAGGAAGAACGCCGTCAGGAAGTCGAAGAAGTCCTGGCTGTTCACGCCGCCCGAGTGGTTCCAGTCGCACGGGCACACCGGCGGGCACGCGTGGATGTTGACGTTGTCGAGGGCAAGCGTATTGCCGGTGCCGGGGCCCGTCCCACCACCACCACCGCCAAAGAGGCGGAAGCCCGTGGGGACACCCGGGCCGACGCCTAGGTACCAGCCGTTGAAATCAGTGGGTGTAAACGTATGAACCGGCCCGTTGGCCGTCACGTCACGCACCGAACAGGATGAGATGCGATTCAGCGTGAAGTCGAACGTCGTGGACCAGTGGTACCAGTTGTTCACCAGCAGATTCTGGAAGTTCGGATCCGGCACAAGCAGGCCCGCGGCGAAGGGTTGCGTAACGCCGTCCGCGGCGTAGCCAACGTAGTTCATGTTCCAGTTGGTGCCGGTGTTCGCATCGACCCACGTCGCCAAGGCGATGCAGGTGCCCGGGCCGGGGTAGACCTGCGAGGATATCGACCCGAGGTTGTTGGCGGTTGGCAGTGTGCCGACGAAAACGGCGCATACATCGAACTCCATGGTCCAGCACCCCGGACCCCACGCCAGGTCGCGCTGGGCGCGGGCAAAGGTGGCGGCCGTGCGCGTACAGGCCAGGAACTTGGTCCCGCCCCCGGGGTTGGCGATGATGCCCAGCGCGTTGCCGGCGTAGGTGTAGACGAGCCCATCGACGCCGCCGGCGGCAGGGATGTAGTAGCCATCCTGCCCGGTGACGGGCGTGCCGGCCGGTGAGGCCGTCAGCGACTCGAACCCCGTCGAGTATTGCGCGCTGGCCGTGCCCGCGCTGACCAGCCCGATGCCGAGCGCGGCCAGCACATTCAGGAATCGATTCGAGCCGGTAGGCAGATTCATGGGAAAGGTCCTCCTCTTCTGGTTGGTGCCGCTGGCGAAGCCCTCGGCACGCGGCCCTGCGGTGACGAACCGCTCGGGTTCAACGACGAGACACGCACACTGGCCCCGCCGAGATCGCGCCAGCGACCCTGGCAACGCGGGGCACGGACGAACACAGATGCTGAACCACCCGCCTGGCGCGGGGTGGGCCTTTTCGGCGGCTCGGAGGGTTCACGATCCCACGGACAACCCATCAACCTAAGACATGACCGCACAATCGGTTGCGGCGAAGAACCCGCCGGCCCCGGGGTGGGGTCGCACCACCTTCTATCGCCTTCGAGTAAACCAGAATGGGCATCCCCTGTCAATGAAAAAATGGGGGATCGGGGTGGGCGGAGCACAAACGCACGCCAACTCATCGAAAGAGGAAAGAACACCCCAACCCTCGTGTCGGGGACGGCCAATCAAGAACAGCGCCGGCGCGGCCGCCGGCAGGATTCCGTTCGCAACAGCGACCGAACTCGGGGTCGGGCAAGAGGCCTGGGGTTACGGCGTGGCCGGCGGTGGTGAGGGCTCGATCTGGCGCGCGGGCACGCCCAGGCCGTGCGTGTAGACCAGCCGCCCGCCCGCCTGCGCGGTCAGGCAGACCCATCCGGCGACGCCGAGCGCCGCCAGGATCGCCAGCACGCCCGCGATCGGGCGCAGCCGCTTGGAGTCGATGAACGTGATGGCGATCAGGGCCGCGGGGATGAGCGGCCAGATCCATCCATCGTCGCCGAGGCGCTCGTGCTGCTCGACGGCGGCGGTCTCGGCGGCGGTCAGCGCGGGCTGCCCGGCCACGAGCCTGTCCTTGGCGTCCCCGCCGGCGTCGGCGGCCACGAACGCGCCGGCGGAGGCGAGCAGGAACCAGGCCAGGCAGACGATCTTGAGGTTGTACGCGCGGAAGCGGGTGATCGCCAGGGCCGCCACCGGCAGGATGCCCAGCAGGCCCAGCACGATCGGGAAGTGCACGAGCATGCCGTGGCGCGACGCGGGGTGCTGCCACGCCTGGAGCAGATCGCGGTAGGCCGCGGCGAAGTCAGGGAGCATGGTCGGTCCTGGCGACAGTGGGGATGGAAGGGGCGGCCGAGTCGGGCGGATAGGGCGGCGGGTGACGCGTGTTGGCCAGATGGTCGGCTCCGGCGGCCTGGAGGTGCGCGGCGAGCTTGCCCAGCCGCTTAATGGCGCGCATGTGGTCGGAAAGCTTACGCAGGGCGGCGAAGGCCCGCATCATGTCCTTGTACGGCCCCGCGGGGGACCCGAAGTAGGTCTCGCCGGCGGGGACATCCGAGATGACGCCCGCCTTGGCGGCGATGGTGGCGCGCGGGCCGATGGTCAGGTTGTCGGCGATCCCCACGTGCCCGGCGACCATGACGCCGTCGGCGATGGTCACCGAGCCGGCGACGCCCGTCATGCCGCAGATGATGCACGAGCGCCCGATGCGCACGTTGTGCCCGATCTGGACGAGGTTGTCGATCTTGGTCCCGTCGCCGACGGTGGTGGCGCCGAACTTGCCGCGGTCGATGCAACTGCCCGCGCCGATCTCGACCTGGTGACCGACCCGGACCGTGCCGATGTGGGGGATCTTGATCAGGCCGCGCCCGTCGGGGGCGGGGTGGTATCCGAAGCCGTCGGCGCCGATGGTGACGCGCGGCCAGAGGATGCAGGCGTCGCCGATGGAGCAGCGGTCCAGCACGATGACGCCGGCGTGCAGCGTGCAGATGGCGCCGATGGAG
>JBGPGM010000189.1:0-5220 GCA_041483855.1 Phycisphaerae bacterium
AGCCGGAGACGGAGGGGTGGGGCGGATGGGGCACGGGGAGCGGGGTGGTGCGGGTGCTGCTGGAGGGCTCGACGCAGGCGATCGACGAGGCGCAGCGGGCGATGACGTCGGCGCTGAAACTCAAGCCGGGCCAGCCGGGCGTGCCGGGGGAGCCGGGGGAGCGGCTGGTGGTGGACCTGAAGGATGCGCTGCGGGGGCATCCGGACCTGAAGAGGATCGGGGTGACGGTGGCGGACGTGCAACCGGCGACGGTGCTGGTGACGATCGTGCGGCTGGTGAAGGTGGAGGTGCCGGTGCGGGCGGAGTTGCCGGCGGAGATCCGGTTGGACGGGGACCCGACGGTGGCGCCGCCGGTGGTCACGGTGCGGCTGCCGGAGGGAGCGGTGGGGCTGCTCAGGGAAGGGACGACGCTGACGGCGGCGGTGAGCGCCGAGGCGCTGTCGCGGCTGCGGGAGGACGGGCCGCAGACGGTGCAGGGGACGGTGCGGCTGCCGGCGGCGCTGGCGGGGGTTCAGCCGGCGGTGGTGACGCCGGAGACGGTGAGCATCACGCTGCGGGTGAAGAAGCAGGTGGAGACGGTGACGGTGAGGTCGGTGCCGGTGTGGCTGTGCCTGCCGCCGACGGAGGGGACGAAGTGGGACGTGCAGGTGCTCACGCCGTACCTGACGGACGTGAAGGTGACGGGGCCGAGCGACGAGGTGGTGCGGATCAAGTCGCGGGAGGTGGTGCCGATTGCGCGGGTGATGCTCACGACCGAGGACCTGGAGGCGGGCGTGGAGTCCAAGGAGGCGGTGTTCGCGGACCTGCCGACGACGCTGGTGTTCAGCGTTGAGTCGAAGGTGGTGCGGCTGAAGATCACCAGGCGGAAGGGGGAGCCAGGGGAGAAGGGGCCCGGAGCGCCCGCGGGCGGTGGGGGAGATGTGCCGGCGGGGAGGGGGTAGGTGAGGGCCTGACAGGCGCGGGGGCCGGGCCTCGGGCAAGAGGCGGCGAGACAGCGGGAGGGGATGGGGCTACCGTATTGGCCCTCTTGGGATGCGCGAGCGGCCGCGAGCGTGACGGGGCGCGCCGGCGCGGGGTTCAGAAGGAGTTGCCGTGAAGATCAAGACCGACGAAATCACCAGCGTGATCCGGCAGGAGATCGAGCAGTACGCCTCGGAGCTGGAGGTGTCGGAGGTCGGGCGCGTGGTGGAGGTGGGTGACGGGATCGCGCGGATCTACGGGCTGTCCAAGGCGATGGCGGGGGAGATGCTGGACTTCCAGACCAGCGAGGGATCGGTGATGGGGCAGGTGTTCAACCTGGAGTTGGACACGGTTGGGGCGGTGATCTACGGGGATTACCTGTCGGTCAAGGAGGGGGACCTGGTGCGGGCGACGGGGCGGCTGCTGGAGGTGCCGGTGGGCGAGGCGCTGCTGGGGCGGGTGGTGGACCCGCTGGGGCGGCCGGTGGACGACGGCCCGGCGATCCAGACGGACCAGTTCCGCAAGGTGGACATCATCGCGCCGGGGATTGCCGAGCGGCAGCCGGTACACGAGCCGCTGCAGACGGGGATCAAGGCGATCGACGCGATGATCCCGATTGGGCGCGGGCAGCGCGAGCTGATCATCGGCGACCGCAAGACGGGCAAGACGGCGGTGGCGATCGACACGATCATCAACCAGAAGCAGTACTGGGGGACGAAGGACGCGGTGGTGTGCATCTACGTGGCGGTGGGGCAGAAGGAATCGACGGTGGCGGGGGTGGTGCAGACGCTCAAGCAGCACGGGGCGATGGACTACACGATCGTGGTGAACGCGTCGGCGTCGGACCCGGCGCCGATGCAGTACATCGCGCCGTACTCGGGGTGCACGATGGGGGAGTACTTCATGTGGGAGGGCAAGCAGGGGAAGGCGGGAGCGCCCAAGCACGCCCTGTGCATCTACGACGACCTTTCCAAGCAGGCGGTGGCGTACCGGCAGTTGTCGCTGCTGCTGCGCCGGCCGCCGGGGCGCGAGGCGTACCCCGGGGACGTGTTCTACCTGCACTCGCGGCTGCTGGAGCGGGCGACGAAGCTGTCCAAGGAGAACGGGGAGGGGTCGCTGACGGCGCTGCCGGTGATCGAGACGCAAGAAGGGGACGTGTCGGCGTACATCCCGACGAACGTCATCTCGATCACGGACGGGCAGATCTACCTGGAGCCGGAGTTGTTCTTCGCGGGGGTGAGGCCGGCGATCAACGTGGGGATCTCGGTCAGCCGCGTGGGCGGCAACGCGCAGGTGAAGGCGATGAAGAAGATCGCGGGGTCGCTGCGGCTGGACCTGGCGGCGTACCGGGAGTTGGAGGCGTTCGCGCAGCTGGGGACGGAACTGGACAAGGCGACGCAGCGGCAGCTGGACCGCGGGGCGCGGATGGTCGAGCTGCTCAAGCAGCCGCAGTACGTGCCGTTCCACGTGGTGGACCAGGTGGTGTCGATCTTCGCCGGGTCCAAGGGATTCCTGGACGACGTGGCGGCCAACCAGGTGGCCGCGTTCGAGAAGGGGCTAGCCCACTACTTCTCGACGACGGCCAAGGGGGTGTGGAAGGAGTTGGACGAGAAGAAGACGCTGGACGCGGGGCTGGAGAAGAAGATCAACGACGCGGTGGCGGCGTTCAAGGCGGGGTGGAAGCCGGGGGCGTAGGGGGGGTGGTGCGGCTGGATCGCATATAGGATGAGGCCATGAAGGGTCCAGCCGTGACCATCGCGAGTCTGCGCGATGTGCATCGTGCCCGCCCATTCCGACCGTTCATCCTGCGTTTGGCGGATGGTCGATCGATCCGCGTCGATCACCCGGAGCTGATGGCCTTCCTGGGGGCCGGGCGGACGATCGCGGTCAGTTATCCCGAGTCCGATCACTTCGAGTTGATCGATCTGCTCCTGGTCAACTCGGTCGAGGTCGGCCGGCCGCGTCGCGGCGATCAGGGTCGGCGGCGGTCGGCGTAGCAGGCCCTCGCCGACCGGCCCGCCGCGCCCCGGGCAGGGGCGTAGACTTGGCGCATGTCCACAGCGCCGCGGCATCCGGCCGAGATGGGGTATGCGGGGCTCCGCATGAGTGCGGATGAGTTTTTGGCGCTGGGCGAGACGCCGGAGCGGTACGAACTCATCGATGGGACGGTGGTCATGAGCCCGAGCCCGACGCTGCGGCACCAACTGATGGTCCGGTACCTCCTGCGCGAACTGGAGGCGACGGCGGCGGGGCGCGCGGCGCTGATCGTGCCCGATATCGATCTGCGGCTGGCAACCGGCAAGGTGTACCGGCCAGACCTGGTCGTCTATGCGCCGGGGCGACTGGCGAGGCTGCCGGAGCGGCTGGCCGTCCCGCCGGACCTGGTGGTCGAGGTCCTGTCGGCGGGGAGCAAGCCGCTGGACCTGATCACCAAGCGCGACGATTACGACGCCTTCGGCGTGGGGGAGTACTGGGTCGTTGACCCGGCGGATGTGTCGGCGCGGGTGTGGCGGCGGACCGGGGAGCGGATGCTGGAGGCGGGGACGGGACGCAAGGTGATTGAGTGCGTGGCGCTGGCCGGATTGCGGGTGGACCTTGGGGCGGTGCGGGGGGGGAGGGGTTTGGGCGGGGCGGCGTTGTGGGAAGGGTTTTTTCGGAGGAGGACGCGACATGAAGGCTTCGTTGTTGACGGTGTGCGCGGCGGTGCTTGGGGCTGGCGGCGCGGCGTGGGGGCAGCCGGCGAACGATCCGTGCAGCGCGCCGCAGGCGATCAGCGGGTTCGGCCAGTTCAACTGGGACACGACGGGCGCGACGACCGACGGCCCCGTGGCGTGCCTGCAGATCTACAACGACGTGTGGTTCTGCTGGGCCGCGCCGTCGAGCGGGCCGGTGCAGGCGGACACGTGCGCCGGACCGGCGTTCGACTCGGCGATGGCGGTGTACGACGGGTGCGGGTGCCCGGCGGGGGCGGCGATCGCGTGCAACGACGATTCGTGCGGGCTGCTGAGCAGCGTGGGTTTCAACGCGGTGAGCGGGCACAGTTACCTGATCCGGATCGGGGCGTACAGCACCATCGGACACTCGACGGGGATCCTGACGATCCAATCGGGGCTGGTGGGGCCGATCCATTACGCCACCAACGGGCACGACTACTACCTGGCACAGGTGGCCGACTTCTTCGCGGGCGAAACGCTGGCGGTGAGCCTGGGCGGGCACCTGACGACGATCAACGACTTCGCCGAGAACGAGTTCATCCGGTTCAGCGTGCTGGGTATCAACGGGGTGGACCGGCGCGGCTGGATCGGGTTCAACGACGCCAACGGCAACGGCACCTTCACCTGGATCGACGGGGACCCCTCGGCGTACACGAACTGGGCGCCCGGCGAGCCGAACAACATCGGGGTGGAGCGCTGGACGGAGATGCTGGGCAGCAGCGGGCAGTGGAACAACGTGGTGTCGAACTACCCGCTGACGCGGTTTGCGCTGATCGAGGTGGCGGGGCCGCCGCCGTGCCCGGCGGACTTCAACCACGACGGGGTGGTGAACTCGCAGGACTTCTTCGATTTCCTGACGGCGTTCTTCGCGGGGAATGCAGACTTCAACCACGACGGGGTGACGAACAGCCAGGACTTCTTCGATTTCCTGACGGCGTTCTTCCACGGGTGCTAGAGCGCGGGCCGAGAGCGGCATGAAGGGGGGCGCGCCCGGGTTGGCGGGCTGAAAACTCGGGGTACACTTTTGCAGAGGCCGGCGCAGGGCCGGCGGAGGGAGGTCATCATGGTGAGTAAGGGGCGACTGCGCGGATCGGCGGTGCGGGCGGTGGGCGCGGGCGCGGTGCTGGTGGGAGGGCTGTCGGCCGCGGGGCAGACGGTGACGATCCAGGACATCGGCGGGCTGACGGACCGTGGGAGCGGCGCCGGGGCGATCAGCGACACCGGCTTCGTGGTGGGGGCGAGCGCGATCACGGGCAACAACAACGGCGAGCCGTGGTTCTTCCACGCCTACCGGTGGCAGCCGCGGCCGGGGGGCGGGGGGGTGATGCTGGACATCGGGCTTCTGGTTCCGGACCCGCCGCCGGGGGTGTTCCCGCGCCCGAACTCGATGGCGATGGGGGTCAACAGCGCCGGGGAGGTTGTGGGGTGGTCGGAGGGGCCGTCGGCGCCGATCGCGCCGTTCATCTGGCTGCCGGTGTCGGGTCACGGGCTGCCGGCGGGGATGAACCCGCTGCCGGTCTTCGCGCCGTCGATGTTGTCGCAGGCG
>JBGPGM010000190.1:0-5197 GCA_041483855.1 Phycisphaerae bacterium
CTCGGTCGCCGGGACGCGCTTCACCGAATGGACGCCCGCCTCGAAGGCCAGTTCCGACCACACCCGCTCGCCGCGGATGTTCACGACCGCATTGCGAATTCCCCCGGCATCGGTCTCGGGGGTCAGGTCGAGCATCTCGTATGACCAGCCGCGCCGCGTCGCCAGGCGCTGGTACAGGTCCAGCAGGTCGCGGGCCCACAGCGCGGCCTCAGCCCCCCCGGTCCCGGCGCGGACCTCGAGCATGACCGAGCCAACGCGGCGGTCGTCAGCGTTGACCAGCCGAGTCTTCATCTGGTCGATCAGCGCGCCCGCCCGGGACTCGACCTCGCGCAACTCGGCCTTGGCCATCGCCACCAGGTCCGGGTCGTCGCCCGCTGCGATGACGGACCGCAGGTCCGCGGCCTCGGCGGCCAGACGCCGGAACACTCGGTACGAGCCGACGACCTCTTCCAGCGCCGCCTTCTTGATCGACACGTCGCGCACCGCCCGGTGGTCGGCGAGCACCGCAGGCTCGGCCAGGCGCCGATCCAGTTCGACGTACTGGCGGTCCAATTCGTCCAGCTTGGCCAGGACGGTGCTGGGGATGGAGGCAAGCGGGTCTGACATGGGCGGCGGGGAGTTCCGAAGGAGGGGACGGACGGACACGGATGCTAGGGAAACGCGGCCATATGATCCGCCTCGTCGGGGGCGGTGCGGGCGTGAACCGGGAGCCGCTTGTGCGCGACGCGATCGTAATCCAGGGGCTGACCAAGACCTTCGGCCCGAAGGTGGCGGTGGACAATCTCGACATGGTGGTGCCCACGGGGAGCCTGTGCGGGTTCATCGGGCCCAACGGGGCGGGCAAGACCACGACGATCCGGATGATCATGTCGATCCTGTTCCCGGACCGCGGCCAACTGAGCGTGCTGGGCAAGGCCAGCGCCCTGGACAGCAAGGACCGCATCGGCTACCTGCCCGAGGAGCGGGGGCTGTACCGGAAGATGAAGGTGGGGGCGTTCCTGACGTACATCGCGCGGATCAAGGGCGTCGATCCGCACGGGTTGACGGCCACCATCAAGACCTGGCTCGATCGCGTGGAGTTGGCGGATGTCTACCGCAAGAAATGTGAGGAACTGTCCAAGGGGATGCAGCAGAAGGTGCAGTTCGTCGCCGCGGTGCTGCACAAGCCGGAACTGCTGATCCTGGACGAGCCGTTCAGCGGGCTGGATCCGGTGAACACGCGCCTGCTGCGGGACCTGTTCAACGAGCAGCACGCGGGCGGGACAACGGTGATTTTTTCCACGCACGTGCTCGTGCAGGCCGAGCAGCTGTGCGACCGGATCGTGATGATCCACGAGGGCAGGAAGGTGCTGGACTCGACGATGACCCAGATCCGCGCGCGCTTCGACCCGCGCACGATCCTGGTCGAGGTGCCCGACGCCGCGGCGGGCCTGGAGGCCCTGCGAGGCCGGCCCGGGGTTCACGCCGTCAGGCCCGAGAACGGTCTGCTGTCGGTGTCGCTGGAAGACGGGGCGGATCCGCAGCACATGCTGCGCCTGATCGTGGGGCTCGTGCCGGCGCTCCGCGTGGAACTGAAGCGCCCGACGCTGGAGGACGTGTTCGTGCAGATCGTCGAGGATACCGGGGGGCGAACCGATGAGCGCCAGCCCGGCGGGGGCAACGGCGCCGCCGCGCCGGCCGTGCCGGCGCGATCGGGGGCGCCATGAAGAAGGTGCTGGTGGTGGCGTGGCGCGAGTTCCTGGCCACGGCGATGACCAAGGCGTTCCTGATCGGCGCCGTGATCATCCCCCTGGCCTCCATGGCCATGATCCCGCTGATCATCAGCCTGGTCGCCAACACCAAGGCGCCGGCCATCGAGGGCACCCTCGCCGTGTTCGACCCGACCGGCAAGGTCGTCCCCGAGATCGCCAAGCGGATGACGCCCGAGGCGATCGCCAAGCGGCACGGCGAGTACCAGGCGCACGTCAAGCGTGCGATCGGAGAAAAGACCCAGGGCATCCCGCTCGACGCCAAGAGCAAGGCGATGGCCGAGAGCAGCATCGAGACGGCGCTCGGCGAGGCGCCGCGCATCAAGGTCGAAACTCTGAACTCCGACGCAAAGATCGAGGAGGAGAAGGCGACGCTCCGTCCCCAGGGACCGGTGCCGCGCGGGAAGGGGGCATCCCGCTACGAGGTACCGGCGCCGGGCGCGCGGTTGGCGCTGGTCGTCATCGATCCGAACGCCGTCACGCCGGCGTCCGGACAAGCGGACTTCGGCGGGTTCCAGCTCTTCGTGCGCCCCAGGCTGCACGACCTGATCCTGAGCGACATGCGCCGCGTCGTCGAGCAGTCCGTGCTCGAGGCGCGCCTGCGGGCCAACGGCTACGACCCCGCGGCGATCAGGGCGCTGACCACCATCAACGCGCCCGAAACGCAGGAGATGACCGCCAGCGGCCAGCGCCAGTCCAGCGAGGTGTTCAACATGATGATCCCCTTCGGGTTCATGCTCCTGCTCATCATGTCCACCATGGTCGGTAGCCAGGCGCTGCTCACGACCACCGTCGAGGAAAAGTCCACCCGCGTCATGGAGGTGCTCCTGAGCGCCCTCTCGCCCATGCAGCTGATGGCGGGCAAGATCATCGGGCAGATGGCGGTCGGGCTGACGCTGATGATGCTCTACGGTGGCCTGGGGGTCATCGGGCTCGTCTCGTTCGCACTGCTGGACCTGGTCAGCCCCGTGATGGTGGTCTACCTGCTCGTCTTCTTCCTGATCGCGTACTGCCTGATCGCGTCCATCATGGCGGCCGTGGGCAGCGCGGTCAACGACATGCGCGAGGCGCAGTCGCTCGTCGGGCCGATCCTGCTCGTGGTCGTCATGATGCCGTACATCCTGTGGATGCCCATCTCCCGCGACCCGAACTCGATGCTGGCGACCGTCACCAGTCTCATCCCCCCGGTCAGCCCGTTCGTCATGATCGTCCGGCTCGCCAGCACCCAGCCCCCGCCCACGTGGCAGGTCCTCCTGTCCATCGCGGTGGGCTTCGCGGCGGTCTACGCCTTCTTCTGGGCCGCGGCCAAGATCTTCCGCGTCGGCGTGCTCATGTACGGCAAGCCGCCCAACTTCCGCACGCTCATCAAGTGGGTGAGGATGGCGTGAGGAGCGAAGCGATCAAGGGATCGAGGGAACGGGGGAGCAAGGGACGACGGTCGCGGGGGGATGCGCTGGGGGGCGGCGCGTTGGATCGGTTCGACCTGTATGAACTCTGCGTGCAGTCCCCGCGCCACGTGGTGGCGCTGCTGCGGGCGATCCACGGTGGTCCGCGCACCGGGGCTCGGGTTCTCGGCGAGGACTTCGCCGGGACCGCGGCGGTGTCGCGCCAGTGGGTGCGAACGGTCAATGGTGGCCGGGCGATCGCCGTAGACCACGACGGCACGCCGCTGCAGCGCGCCCGACCCGAGCGGCGGATCAAACGGATCGTCGGCGATGTGATGACGGTGAACGACCCGGCGGACGTGGTGTTCGTGGGGAACTTCTCGATCGGCGAGTGGCATCAGCGGGCGGACCTGCTGCAGTACCTGCGGCACGTGCGCCGGCGACTGGCGAGGAGCGCCGGCGTGTTCGTGTGCGATACCTACGGCGGGGCGTCGGCGTTCGTGGAGGGGCACGTGCACCGCTACCACGACGTCCGGGCGGCAGGCGGGAAAGGGCCGGCGCGGCGCGTTCGGTACACGTGGGAGCAGCGCCGCGCCGATCCGCTCACGGGATTGGTCGAGGACGCCCTGCACTTCCGCGTGGAGTGCGCGGGCGAGATCGAGTCCCAGCTGCACGACGCGTTCGTGTACCGCTGGCGGTTGTGGTCCGTGCCGGAACTGCGCGACGCGCTGGCCGAGGCGGGCTTCGCGCGTACCGAGGTCTACAGCCAGTTGCCCGACGCCGTGGACACGGACGGCATCATGTACGCGCGCCCGGTCGAGGATGCCGGCGAACTCGGCGAGAGTTTCATCGTCTGCGTGGCGGCGAGGGTGGCCTAGCGGCGCGCGTCGTTTCCCCAAAACGGCCGCGGGCCCCAGGTTTCCCTGGGGCCCGCGTCTCGATCGCGTGCGGACGATAAGCCGAGTTCTGTCCCGCCGGCCCGAGGGGGTCCGGCGGTGGCGGCCATTTCTCTGGCCGCGCCGTTGCCGGCGCGATCCGGGCCTTGCGGCCCGAGCGGTCTACCCGTCCCCTTCCGACCGGACCGGTCGTCCCCCCCTCTCCGGGCGTCCGCGCGGGCGGGCGCTGGGAGAGGGGGGGCGGAGACTGCGTGACCTTGCACGCGGTGGGGTTTGCCGTGCCCCGGCTGTCGCCAGCCGGGCGGTGCGCTCTTACCGCACCTTTTCACCCTTGCCTGAGCCCTTGCGGGCCATCGGCGGTTTCTTCTCTGTGGCACTGTCCCTCACCCGCGATCGAGGCTGCTCGCGGGCGGGTGGGCGTTACCCACCACCGTGTCCTGACGTGCTCGGACTTTCCTCCGGCGTGGATCCTGAACGAACGATCCAGCCGGCGGCCGCCTGTCCGCACCGAGATGTCGGGCAAGTGTAGGGCGCGGGATCGGGGTGGCGACTAGGCGGGCGGGAGGGCGCGCGGTTAGGATCGTCGGCGATGGACAAGGGCGAAAACCATCCGGTGATCGTCTGGCTCGATCCGGAGCAGGCGGGGTTGGTGCGCGCGGTGGCCGAGAGGGCGGGGTTGCGGATCGTCGGAGCCGGCACGGCGCAGCGGGGACGCACCGGCGAGGTGGCCGCGGAACTGGCGCAGGAAGGCCGGGCGGTGGCGCCATTGGACGATCTTCGGGCGGCGCTGGCGCTGGCGGGAACCGTGGAGGCCGGCGCTGACGGCGCGGGGATCGCGGCGGCGCGCCTGGTCTGGTTGGCCGCGCCGGGCGAGTTCGGCGTGGAGGTCGGCGGCGGCGAGGGGGGATCGGACGCGCAGGTGCTGCGGGCGTGCCTGGGGCGGGGCGTGTGCGTGGCGTCGGCGGAGCCGATCCCGGCGTCGGTGCTGCAGCTGAGCGCGCCGGCGCTGGCGGGCGGGGGCGCCGGCGTCGGGGCCGAGGGCGCGGCGAGCGGCGGCGGCGGGGGAGCAACCGGCGCGGCGGCCGGCGCGATCGTCGGGGCGGAGGGGCAGTGGGCGAGGTTCGTGCCGCTGATGCGGCTGTCCAAGCCGATGCGCGGCGCGACGGAC
>JBGPGM010000191.1:0-5191 GCA_041483855.1 Phycisphaerae bacterium
CTTCACGGCCCTCACCGCGATCGATAGCACCCTGGGCTTTCAGACCCTCGTGTGGTCTTGGATGAGCCCGACGACACCCCCCTCGGCGGTTGTCCGCGGCGACAACGATTTTGTCTCCCTGTATGAAATCACCACGGTGGTACGCGAATTCGACTACACCCTGTTCTATGGTGGCCACGAAATCGTCGCCTCTGGCTGGGGCGTGGTCTCCCAGACTCCGCCGGACCCAGACACCATGACCGATGGCTCGATCACCTATGCCCCGCAGACCCTTCCGCCTCTGCCTTTCACGGCTTTCCTGACCCTCACCCAACTCCCCGCACCCGGCGCGGCGGTGGTGTTGGGCATGGGGAGCCTTGTGCTCGTGTTGCCGCGCCGGCGGCGGGCGCAGGAATCAGGAGGTGCCCCATGAGACGGTGCGTGCTGGTCGGGATCGCGGCTCTTGTTTGCCTGGCGGCGGGCCGGAGCGCGTGGGGGTACCACATCGAGGTGCGGTTTGTCAGGTCCACCAGCCCCATAGACCCGTCTATCCCGAACAACACGCTGTTTACCTCGCCGGGCACATCGAACCGGATCCGCATCCAGTTCGGCGTGTTCGACGACGACGCGGGCCCAGCGCCGGCGGGCGGATTCGTAGGCTGGAACGTCGGCACCCTCAGCATGACGGGCGGGACCAACACACGCACGCCCGGGCGCATCGCCCCCTGGAACTTCGCGCCCAATCCGCCCGGCAATGGGCTGCCCTCGACCGACCCGTTCACAGCGCTGACGGCGATCGACGCGACGCTGGGCACCCAGTCGTCGTTCTGGGGCTGCGATCCGTATTTCCAACCGCTTCCTCAACCCCCGCCGGTGATCCGCGGCCGGAACGTTTTCGCTTCGCTGTTCGAGTTCACCACCGTCACCGGCACGGTGGACTACGACGCAGTCTTCGCCGGCAACTTGATCGTCGCCTCGGGATGGGGCACGATCGGCACGCCGACCCCGCCGGACTGCTCCGACCCGACCAACCCGATTCCCGGCTCGGTGCTCTACGCCCCGATGACGCTCCCACCCGTGCCGTTCACGGTGACGCTGCACATCGTCATCCCCGCACCCGGCGCGGCGTGGATGTTGGGGATCGGCGCGCTGGGCGCGATCAGGCGGCGCCGAGGATTCACCTCCGAGTACGCGGAGGAACGCCACGTGTGACGGCGCGGACCGGCAGTCGCAGCGCCCCCGCGCAACTCGTTGCCCTCATTCCGCTGCCTTCCCCAGTGATCTCTGTGTTCTCCGCGGTGAACCGGCTGCCGCACGGCCCGCATTCACCTCGGGCTGATCCAGGTGTAGCCACACCCCCGCCCGCTCGCCTCGCGCCACGCTACCATGCCCCTCCCGTTCCGTCGCGAGGCTCCGACCCATGAAAGTCCACGAGTACCAGGCCCGCGAACTGCTGCGATCGGCGGGGATCCCTGTTCCTCCCGGCGTCATGATCGATTCGATCGACCAGGCCGCCGAGGCGTACCGGCGCGTGACCGACGAGGCGGGCAGCGGCCCCAGCGGGTTGGTGGTGGTCAAGGCGCAGGTCCACGCGGGCGGGCGCGGCAAGGCGGGGTTCGTCAAACTGGTCCGCTCGGCCCACGAGGCGACGGACGCGGCGCGGTTCATGCTCACGCACCGGATGGTGAGCGTGCAGACGGGGCCGCAGGGGCTGGAGGTCAAGCGGCTGCTGGTGGCCGCGGGGGTGGAGATCGCCAAGGAGTACTACCTGGCGATCGCGACGGACCGTAAGACGCGTCGGAACGTGCTGATCGCGTCGCGCGAGGGCGGGGTGGAGATCGAGACGGTGGCGCACCAGCGGCCGGAGGCCATCATCCGCCAGCCGCTGCACCCGACGCTCGGTCTGCTGCCGTACGCGGCGCGCCGCGCGGCGTTCGAGCTGGGGTTCACGGGTAAGCACGTCGGCCAGGCGGTGAAGATCATGTCGAGCCTGGCGGGCCTGGTCGACGCCAAGGACTGCTCGCTGGCGGAGATCAATCCGCTGGTGCTGACCGCGCCGTCAAATGCGGGCTCGCGCGCGCCGGGCAAGGGGCTCAAGGCGGGAACCGCGCCCGGGCCGCCGGACGGCCAGTTGCTCGCCATCGACGCCAAGTTCAACTTCGACGACAACGCGACGTTCCGTCACCCGGACATCGCGGCCATGTTCGACCCGGCGGAGGAGAACCCGGCGGAACTGCGGGCCCGGCGGTTCGGGCTGTCGTACATCGCACTCGATGGGACGATCGGGTGCCTGGTCAACGGGGCGGGGCTGGCGATGGCGACCATGGACATCGTGAAACTGCACGGCGCGGAGCCGGCCAACTTCCTGGACGTGGGCGGCTCGGTGACGGCCGACGGGGCCATCGAAGCCTTCCACATTCTGCTTTCCGACCCGAAGGTAAAGGGCATCCTCGTCAACATCTTCGGGGGGATCATGAATTGCGACGTGATCGCCCAGGGGATCATCAACGCTGCCAAGACGGTGGGTGGGGGCGGGTTCAAGGTGCCGCTGGTGGTGCGGCTGGAGGGGACCAACGTGCAAGCGGGCCGCAAACTGCTGGAGTCGGCCCGCAAGGACATCCCGACCATGCAGGCAGCGACGGACTTGGCGGACGCGGCAAGAAAGGTGACGGGGGCAGTGGCGTAAGGTGGGAAGGTGGGGCTGAGCCGGGGGTTCGTCCGGAATGCGGGGGCGCGGGAGTCCTCGGCAGGCTTGGCGGTGGTGACAGAACTCACCCGCCGCACCCGTCGCACCTTGCGCGACGGGCTCTCTTATGGCGCCGCGGGCTCGCGATCGTGTTAGGTGGTGGGGGGTTGGTGAGGGCGGCGCGGGGCGGGCGGGGGCTGCGGCGCTGAGTTGCCATCGGGGTCGTTGCGGGGCGGGGGTGCCATGTCACCGCGCCCCTGACCATCGCCGCGGCCCGGGCCGACGCCGCGCCATGGGCCGGCGCCATCGCCGCCGCCGGGGCCGAATCCTGGGCCAGGCCCTTGCGGGCCACCGGGGCCGAACGGGCCGCCCGGGCCCGGCCCTGGGCCGAATCCGCCGCGCGCCCCGCCGGGGCCGCGGCCATCGAACGGTCCGCCCTGTGGGCCGCCGGGACCGACTCGATCGAATCCGCCTCGGGGGCCACCGCGATCAAACGGACCGCCTTGCGGCCCGCCCGGCCCGCGACGCTCAATCTGGCCTTGCGGTCCACCGGGCCCGAAACGGCCGCGCTCGCCCGGCCCGAAATCGCCGCGCTGGCCCTCTTCTTGGCGGAGCTGCATCCATTGCCGCAAACGCTGACGAAAGAGTGGATGGTTGCGGAGGAACAGGCGGGCGCGTGGGCCAAGCCGGGGGTGCTCGCCGACGCCGTCTCGCCCCGGACGCAAGCCGCCGCCCTCATCGGGCCCGCCGTCGCGCCCGCGGGGCGGGTTCATCTGGTCGCCGCGGCCGAACGGACGGCGCGGCCCGCTGAAGCCATTGGGCCCGCCGGGACCGCCCGGGCCGTCGTCGGGGCGCATGTCGTCGCGCGGGGCGCGCCCGCGCTGGTCATCGCTCCACCAAGGTCGCGGCGGCGCACCCTGGTCTTGCCCGTCGGCCTGCCGCCGCGCGCGCTGACGGCCAGGGCGGTCGGGCGGGGCCTGCTGATCGTTATCGGCCGCGCGGTCGCGCGGGGCCATGTCGGGCCGGGCCGCGGGTGGCGGGGGACGGCGGCCGCCCTGCGGGTCATCGTTGGAGGGTTGGGCCACGGCCGCGCCGGACGTGCCGGCGAGCAGACAAGCGGCGAGGGTGAGGACCTTGGCAGCGTTCATCAAGTGTGCTCCTTGTGGGAACGAACTGGTCGGAGGAACCGATAGAGCCTTCGACACGCACAACGCGGCAGTGGGGGGTATATTCCATAGGGGAGCAGCGGGGGCGTTGGTTGATATTCAGGAGCCGCGGCGTGTTCATGCTGGCGCAGGTCTTCTGGGAATGGCGGCTGCGGCTGAGGTGGCTGCGGGAGCTGCCCAGCGAGGAGCCCGGCGGGTCGGGGTGGCTGATCTCGATCCGGATCAGGATCCTGAACTTCCTGGTGGCCCGCTACGCGGAGCCGGGAGCGCAGCCGGATGAAGTTGGGGGGGCGGGCGCGGCCCCGCCGACGCGCCGGGCGGGCGAGCCGCTGGGCAAGTGGCGCAAGGTGTTCCCGACTCCCGACCCGGTCGATGCGCCGCCGAAGGACCGGTCGCAGATCGGGCCGCTGCTGGCGGAAGTCCACCGCGTCAACGAGGCGAGGAAAGCGCCCCGGCGGCGGTGGTTCTGGCCGTAGGTTCTGGCCGTAATGATCGAACGAGGGCGGGGCGGGCTCGGGGCGGCGGGGACCGCCGGCTATGCTCTGGGACGCTGCGCCGGCCGCCCGCGGGTGCGGCGATGCGACCATGCCTGCCACGAGCACGGACACACGCGCCGCCCAGCCGATGACGCCCCAGGAACTGCGGGCCCAGGTGGCGGCCGTGCCGTTCTGGTGGCACACCATCGACCTGGGACACGGGGTGGTCACGCCGGGGCACGACGATTCGGCGGCCAAGCTCCAGCGGCTGGCGATGCCGGCGGACCTAAGCGCCCAGACGGTGCTGGACATCGGGGCGTGGGACGGGTTCTTCGCATTCGAGGCGGAGCGGCGCGGGGCCGCGCGGGTGGTGGCCATGGACCTGTGGGACCCGCAACGGGGCGGCCAGGAGCCGACGGGATTCCGGGTGGCGCACCGGGCGCTGGGATCTCGCGTGGAGGAGCTGCGGCTGGGCGTGGATGATCTGTCGCGCGAGCGGGTTGGCGTGTTCGACGTGGTCCTGTTCCTTGGCGTGCTGTACCACGTGGAGAACCCGCTTGGCGCGCTGCGGAACGTCGCGGCGGTAACGCGGGACCTGCTGATCCTGGAGACGGAGGTGGACCTGCTGTGGGTGCGCCGGCCGTGCCTGGCGTTCTACGCGGGGACGGAGCTGCGCGGGGACCCGACGAACTGGTTTGCGCCAAATGTCGCGGGGCTGCGGGCGATGCTGGGAGCGGCGGGATTCGGGTCCGTGAGGGTGGTGTGGAAAACGCCGCTGGTGCAGCGCGCGGGGCGGGCGGTCAAGCACGCACTGGCAGGGGAGGGGTCGCCGCTGAGGTGGATGCAGCGGGCGCGGGTGGTGGTGCATGCGCGCCGCCAGGGGC
>JBGPGM010000192.1:0-5178 GCA_041483855.1 Phycisphaerae bacterium
CGAGCGCCGCGACGCCGGCGTATCCGAATGGGCTGCTCGACTCCGTGCCGCAGAACTGGACCAGGATCGTCAACAAGCAGGCTCCTTCCCTGGAGAGTCCGATGCAGCAGGTCTCTCCGGTGGCGGCGCTCTACGCTGCGAGGCTGGCAGGGTGCCGCCTGCCAACGCCGGAGGAGTGGCAGGCAGCGAACAGGCTGATGGAGCCGATGGCCGCGGAGCGGGGGGTGAAGCCCAATCGGCGCGACCTGACATGGGGCAAGCAGCAGCAGCACATCAGAGAGACGCTCAGCAAGCCGGGGTTCAAGCCGAACTTGAACTACTGGAAGTGGCCTGATGAAGGGGAGTTCCTTCCCAAGGGGCAGGAGGGTCTGGCCAAGGGCGAGAATGCCAAAGTGCTGCCCAGCGCTTACGATGACGGGGTGCTGTGGTTTGCGCCCGTCGGGTCCGACGTACTGCCGATCCACCATCTGATCGGGAATGTGGCCGAGTATGTCATGGAGGGGGCCGACGAAGCGGCCAAAGCCGCCCCCGAGCCCGATCGCTTGCGGGAGCTGGTCGCCGCTCCGTCCAGCGCCATATCGGTGATCGGGGGCTCGGCGATCTCGGCCCCGTCATTGCCGGTGGACAGCCCATTGCTGGTCGGGTTCACGCCCGCGCGGCCGGGCGATCCGCCCGAGCCGGGGTACGCCGATGTCGGCTTCCGGCTCGTCTTCTCCGCCAAGGGGACGGCTCCGGCCAGGCAGAGTTACGCCGCCAGGCTCAAGGGCATCCTCGACGCGCCGGACGGCCGGTACCTGCTCGCCCGGTAGGCCGGCGACCTCGTGCGGCTCCGATCAGTTACCGTCGCGGATCTGGGCGCTGGCGGTGGTCGCCCGCGCGCGTGACGATGCGCCGGACGGGCCCGATGGCATGTCCTGGCGGAAGATCCGGCCGCCCAGGCTGTCGCCGGCGTACAGCACGAGGGGAGAGCGCGGGGCGCGCTCGTCGGCGGCCGAACTCCCGTTGGAAGCGCATCCGACGCAGACGATGCACACCAGGCCCAGACCCGCCAGCACAAGAGAAGAACGCTTCATGGGCACCCTCCGTGACCGTGCCGACCCGGCCCCCATCCCTTGATCCCCACGCCCACGGGTTGGTCCCCCGGGCACGCACGGGTTCGGCACAGGGCAAGCATCGATAATCGCCGGAGGCCGCTGAAGGCGTCGGGGGCCGATCGGGCCGATCGGACCTTGCCCCGGGCCGGAAGATCGTGCTCGGCTTGCCCAGCCGGACCAGCCGTCGTGCGCGGCAACAGCGCCACGGCCCGCGTCGGCGGCGCGGCGTGCGCTGCGCCGGGCGGGCTTGCGGATTTCCGCTTTGCCCTATAATGAAACTCGAGCATTCTCGTGGCCCCCGCGCGGGGACAGGAAGGGAACGTTGAGCCAGTCTCCGGGCGACATGTCGAGTCGTGTTGCGGCCGTGGCGAACCGTCTGCGCCTGGTGCAGATGGACTTCGCCGACGACAGCCCGGAGGTGCGCCGGGATCAGCTGAGCGAGGAGATCGAGCGGGCGACCGCCTCGATGGTGCCCGAGCAGCGCCGGGTATTCCTGCAGGAGCTGCAGGAGCGGTTCCCGACCTGGGACTCGAACGTGGACGCCCGCCCCATGGCCGACGATGCCGGCGGGCGGTCCAAGACCGACGAGCGGGAACTCAAGGACCCATCCTTCCTGGTGGCCCGCCTCGTGGAACTGGCGCCGCGCCTGACCGAACCCCAACGCCGGGCGGTGGTCGAGCGCCTTAAGGAAGCGGGGCTGGGGGGTGAGAGCAAGCACGGGTGGCCCGACGCGGCCGCCGAGGCGCTGCGGGCCAAGATGGCTGCGTCGTCGCTCGACCCGGTGCGGACCCTGGAGTTGGCGGCGGAACTAGCGGACTTCGGGTCGCGCCTGGACCAGCTGGCGTGGAACACCTGGCGGACGATCAACCCCCGCTCGCGCGTGCGCCGGCCGGGGGAACTGCTCAAGACGATGGCCCGGTTCGTGCAGGGCGACCAGGACGTCGGGCGCGGGCAGGTCAAGCAGGACATCGAGGCCCTGCGCCGCCTGATCGCCGCGCTGATCTCGTCGGTCAACCAGGCGGGGCGGCAGTTCGCCCAGAAGCACGTGGAGAAGTATGCTCCGACGGAGATCGAGGCTTCGGCGCGCCCGGGCAAGAAGATGCTGGAGGCGATCGAGGTGGCGTGCTGGCGGAAGTACATCGAACTGGCGGGCCAGATGGACGCGGCGTCGATCGAAGGGGAGTTGCTGCTGGCGATCGCCAGCTACGCCGAGCCGCTGATCATCGGAACCGGCCGCTAGTGGCCGACGGGACGACGCGATGGGAATGAACGGACACGTCCACTGGCACGAGGGCCTGTTTCTCCAGCCGCAGCACCTGCAGGCGATGCAGCGCCAGATGCTCGAGCAGGCGGCGGGTGATCGTCGGCTTGCGTGGGCGTACCCGTACGGGGTGATCGAGGCGAGGCTCTCGGGGGACGCGCTGGAGAACATGCTGGTGCGGTTCGACCGGCTGCGGGTGGTCACGCCCGGCGGGCTGGAGGTGAACTTTCCGGACAACGCGGAGCTGCCGCCGCTGGACATCAAGCCGCTCTTCGAGTCGAGCAGCCAGTCGTTCACGGTGTGCCTGGGGGTGCCGCTGTGGTACCCGACGCGGGGCAACTCGATCGAGCTGGGCAGCAACGAGGACTGGCGGGTCAAGCGGCTCTACCGGGTGGCGGAAGTGCAGCGTCCGGACGAGAACACGGGCGAGAATGCGCAGCCGGTGCTGGTCCGCAAGATCAACGCGCGCCTGATGCTCGAGACGGACGACCGGACGGACCTGGAGGTGATGCCGCTGGTGCGGATCGCGCACGCCACGGGCAAGGAGGCGGGGCTGCCCAAGCAGGACCCCGCGTTCATGCCGCCGTGCATGGTGCTGTCCGGTTGGCCGGCGCTGAGGGACCTGGTGCGGGACCTGGTCAATCAGGTGGAGGCGCGGCGCAAGGAAGTGGTGATCCAGCTGACGCGAGGGGGCTTCAGCATCGAGACGGTGCGGGGGCTGCAGCTGGAGCAGCTGATGCGCTTGACCACTCTCAACCGGTTCTCCGGGCGGCTGCCCAGCATGGTGATGGCGCCGGGCGTGACGCCGTTCGAGATGTACCTGCAACTGCGGGAGCTGCTGGGCGAACTGGCGGCGCTGCGACCGGACCGGGACCAGTTCGAGGTGGCCCGCTACGACCACGACAACCCGGCGGTGGCGTTCCTGGAGCTGGCGCAGAAGATCCGCAAGCTGCTGGGTGAGGAAGTGGCCAAGAGCTACCTGGAGGTGGCCTTCGCGCGCGACGGCAACGTGCTGGCCGCGACGCTGACGGACCTGCACCTGAGCAAGCCCAACGAGTACTTCCTGGGGGTCCGGACCAAGCAGGACCCCCGGGCGGTAGCCAAGCTGGTCGAGGACGCGGACCAGTTCAAGCTGATGGCCTGGAGCATGAAGGACAAGCTAATCTACGGGGTGAAGCTGGGCGAGGAGCGCCACCCGCCGGTGGAACTGCCCGCGCAGTCGGGGCTGCACTACTTCCGCCTCATGCGCGCCGAGAGCGGGCGCATGTGGGAGCGGGTGAAGGAAGAGAAGAAGCTGGCGCTGCGCTGGCCCGACCTGGAGACGTCGGACTTCTCCGCGACGCTCTACATGACCGTTCCCGGCGGCGAGGGCTGATGCATGACGCTGCTTGAACTCTGCGAACCGCTCTTCCAGTACATCTGCCGGCTCAACCGCTCGTCGCGCAAGGGGGTGCGCGTCGAGCTCTCGCAGGTCCACAGCGACGTGGCGTCGATCCTGGCGGACATGAAGGCGAAGGCCGGCACGGACCGCTCGCTGGTGACGCAGTACGACAAGATCGAGCTCGTTCTGCTGTTCTTCATCGACTTCATGGTCAAGGAGTGCGCCGGGCCGGCGGGTCGGCAGTGGCAGGAACTGGCCCTGGAGCGCAAGGAACTGGCCGGCGACGAGCGGTTCTTCGACCTGCTCGATGAGACGCTCCGGTAGACCGGCGAGAGCGCCAACGAACGGCTGGCGGTCTTCTACGTCTGCATGGGGCTCGGGTTCAGCGGCTGGTACCAGGGGCAGCCCGAGTACCTGCGCAAGAAATCGTTGGAGGTCTCCGCCCGCATCCGCCCCTACATGGACGCCGACAGCAGCGCCCGGATCTGCCCGGAGGCGTACGAGCACGTGAACACCAGCGACCTGGTCGAGCCCCCGGGCAAGCGGCTGGTGCTGGTGATGATCGCGCTGGTCGGGCTGGCGGCCGTGGTCTTCGTCGCCAACATCGTCGCCTACCGGGACAGCCGCGGGAAACTCGCCGACGCGCTCGACGAAATCCGCAACTCCCCGGCGGGTCAGGGGCCGGCCGGGCGCGCCGGGCCGCACGCCGGCGGGACGGAGGGCGGATCATGAGCCCGATGATCCAGCGGTTCGTCGCCCTGCCCACGCCCGTCAAGGCGGTGATCGCCCTGGCCAGCGGCGGGGGGATCGTGGCGGTGCTGTTCATGTTCAAGGGCCCGGCGCTGCTGGTGATCGTCGTCGGCATCGCGATCATCGGCGTCCTCCTGGCCGCCTACGGCCTGGTGCTCAAGTGGCTGGCCAAGCGCAAGGCGGCGCCGATGATGCGGGCCCTAACGGGCAACGCCGCCGCGGCGCCGCAGGGGATCAACGAGCCGGCCCGGCGGGCCCGGCTGGACGACCTCCGCAAGAACTTCGAGACGGGCGTGGAGAAGTTCCGCGCGGCGGGCAAGAACATCTACAGCCTGCCGTGGTACATGCTCGTGGGGGAGCCGGGCTCGGGCAAGACGGAGGCGATCCGGCACTGCAACGTCGGGTTCCCGCCGGGGCTGCAGGACCAGCTCCAGGGGGCCGGCGGCACGATCAACATGAACTGGTGGTTCACGAACCACGCCGTGGTCCTGGACACGGCGGGGCGGCTGATGTTCGAGGAGGTCGAGCCGGGTACGACCAGCGAGTGGCAGGAGTTCCTCAAGCTCCTCCGCCGGACTCGCCCCAACGCCCCCGTCAACGGGATGCTGCTGGTCATCCCGGCCGAGAGCCTGATCCGCGACACGGCCGACGCGCTGGAGCGCAAGGGGGGCAAGATCGCCCAGCAGCTGGAC
>JBGPGM010000193.1:0-5176 GCA_041483855.1 Phycisphaerae bacterium
CAGCCGGAATACCCCCGCGTGCCCCATCGCCGCGCTCACGCGCTCGGCGATGGCGTTCGTGGCCAGCGACACCAGCGGGGCCAGCAGGCTCGGCTTCCAAATGATCACGTCGCCGCACACCGCCCCCAGCATCGCGTTCCAGCCCCACACGGCGTTGGGGAAGTTGAACGCGGTGATGACGCCGATCGGCCCCAGGGGCAACCACTGCTCGAACATCCGGTGAGCCCGACGCTCGCTGGGGATCGTCTGGCCGGGCAGTTGGCGCGACAGGCCGACGGCGAAGTCGGCGATGTCCACGGTCTCCTGCACCTCGCCGACGCCCTCGGCGCGGATCTTGCCCACCTCCAACGAAATCAGTTCGCCCAGCGCCTCGCGGTGCCTGCGGAACTCGTCGCCGATGGCCCGGACCACTTGGCCGCGGACCGGCGCGGGCACTTCCCGCCACTGCTTGAACGTCTCGGCCGCCTCGGTGATCGTCTTCTCGCACGACGCCGCGTCGTCCAGCCGCACCGCGCCGACTGCCTTTCCCGTCGCCGGGTTGCGGCTCACACCCACGCCGGATTCCGGCCCTGCACCCGGCGGCGCATCGGCCAGAAAACGGGGGTGATCGGTCACCCCGAGGGCACGGAGAATGTCGTGGGCCATGGCGGGTGGAGTGTATGCGCCTCCCCCCCCACTGGCCGCCCGCTACAGTCCACGCCCCCGCCCCGCCACATGGCGCCGCTGGGATTGGATCATCCCGATGGACCCCGTCGTCATCGCCTCCGGCAATCCGCACAAGGTCGATGAACTCCGCGCGATCTTCGCGGCGGCTGGCGTGTCGGCCGTCGGGCTCAAGGACCTGCCCGGGCATGAGCGATGGCGCGAGCCCGACGAGACCGGCAATGCTTTCGACGAGAACGCCGCGATCAAGGCGATCTCGTACGCCAGGCAGACCGGCCGCCTGTGCCTGGCCGACGACTCCGGCCTGGAGGTGGACGCCTTGGGCGGCGCTCCCGGCGTCATCAGTTCCCACTATTCGACGGACGGCCGCGAGACGGGTTTGAGCCGCGCACAGCGCGACCGGGCCAACAACGACCGTCTCCTGCACGAGCTGGCTGGCGTACCCGATGCGCGTCGCTCCGCCCGGTTCGTGTGCGTCATGTGCCTGGCGGCGCCCGACGGGCAGGTCTTGGCCAGGTTCCGGGGCGCCTTCGAGGGCCGCATCGGCCAGGCCGGCCAGGTTCCCCGCGGCGACAACGGCTTCGGCTACGACCCGCTCTTCCTCGTCGCTCCCGACTTCACCCGCACCAGTGCTGAACTCCCACCCGCGGAGAAGAACCGCCTGAGCCACCGAGGGGCCGCGGCACGGCTCATGGCCCAGCAACTTCGCCGACTGCCCCACTGACCCGCATGTACTCATCCACCCTCACGCCCTCTTGACACCGGCTCGCGACCGCTTACGCTGTCCTTGTTCCGAGTGCCCCGGCCGCTGCGAGTCAGCGGCGGGGCTGAAAAGGGAAGCGTGGTGCAATGCCACCGCGGACGCGCCGCCGTAACGGGCCCAGGCGCAGGTCCATCTCGAGCCACTGTCCCGCAGACGCGGGATGGGAAGGCCGGACCTGACGCAAGCCAAGCCCGGAGCCGGAAGACCTGCCCGGAACGAGTGTCGTGGTTGCCCTCGCGAATCAGGGCGCCGGCAGCGGTGTTCCGCGCGTTCCCGGCGGACACCAGGCCCGGACCAACCCCGCGAGAGCACAAACCCGTGTTCCGGGAGCCGCCCCGCGCGATTCGGGGCGAACGCGGAGACTTTTCTCATGTTCCACTCTTCGTGCGTGCGCGCCCTCGCGGGCGCGGGTGTCTTGTTCGCCCTGGCGGAACCGGCCGCGGCCGACGCGTTCGACTCGTACGGCCGGTCGTACCGGTCTATCGCGATGCCGCCCATCGGCGCTGGTTCGTTCTTCCTCAAGGGCGATGCGCTCCCTGACGGGCGCATCGTCGCCGTAACCGGCAACAGCATATTTCTGGAATCGGGCGTGGGGTCCGGGGTGTTCGCCCCCGTGGCCACCTTCGATCCGATGCAGTCGGGCGGGGCCACCGACCCCTCCTTTCTGCGCGTCAGCCCGTCGGGATCGACGTTGGCGGTTGGAATCGGATTCGGTCGCCCGGTGTGCATCGTTCCCCTCGCGGCCCTGGGTTCGCCGGGCGCGCCCACGCTCCTGACGCCCGGTATCGCCCGCTACTACCCGGTTCCTCATTACGACGGCGCGTGGCTGGACGGCACCCGCTTGGCCATCACCGCCGGCGCCTTCGGCTCGCCCGCATCCGTGACGCTGCTGGACACCGTCTCCGACCCGGCGCATCCGGTCGATCCGCCCATCATCACCGACATCGGCGGCGCTTCGGCCGGCATCGTCTTCGACAGCGCCGGCAGGCTGTACACCGGCAACGGCTTCGACATGGGGCCCGGCGGCTCGGACACCGGTACCATCCGCGCGTTCTCGCCCGCCGACTGGGCCGGCGGGCCCGCCGACTTCGAGACCGCCGGCACGCTCATCGGACGCATCCTCAGCGCCGAGGGCCTCAACTTCGACCCCGAGGGCAACCTCTTCGTCGGCGGCGGCGACTTCGCCGGCGGCCAGACCGGGTACCTGGCCGTCGTCAACGGCGCGGCCGTCGCCCGCGCCCTGGCCGGCCTGGGACCGCTCGACCCCGCCGACCCCGCGGCCCTGCACCGGCTGGATCCGCGCGCCGACGGGCTGGGCTTCTTCGGCAGCGCCTTCAACCCGCTCACGCACGAGTTGTACATCACCGACGGCTCAACGTGGTACGCCACGATTCCTGCTCCCGCGCCGCTTGCCATTCTCATCGGCTTGAGCCTCCTATCAGCAAGGAGGCGCGATCATGCTTGACACTCTTGTTGCCGCTCGCCCGTACGATTCTTATCTCTGTTCTTATTTTATGTTCTGCTGCTCTGCTGCTTTGTTGCTTGCCGACCCGTCGCCCTCCCTCGCCCAACCTGACTTTGCCGTCCGCGTCATCGACTACTCCCCCGCCCCCGGCCAGTTCGTCAACAACCCCGCCTTCAACGACCCCACGCGCGCCCTGGGCCCACCCGTCGGGGGCGGGACCATCAACCCCGACAACTCCAAGCTCGTCACCCTCGGCGGTTTCGGCGGCTCCATCACCCTCGCCTTCGACCACACCATCCTCGACGACGCGCACCACCCCTTCGGCATGGACGCCATCGTCTTCGGCAACGCAACCTGGGTCGGCGGCGACCCCAACCGGCGGTTCGCCGAGTGCGCCGTCATCGAGATCAGCCGCGACGCCAACGGCAACGGCATCCCCGACGACCCTTGGTACGTCATCCCCGGCTCGCACCTGGGCAACCCGTCCTCCCGTTTCTTCACCCAGACCTGGGACGACGCGACCAACGACCCCACCTTCCCGCCGTCCAATCCGCTGTGGCTTCCGCCCGGGCGGCATGGCACGTGGACCACGTCGGGGTACCTCCTGCCCGACGACCCCTTCGCCCTGGGGCCCGTGCTGGCCAACCCCAACGGGCCCGGCGCGACCGTCGAGGGGGTCTTTGGCTACGCCGACTGCTCGCCGGTGCTCATCCTGGGCGACACGGTCGGCGACAACACGGTCCACGACGGCACGCTCACGCCCGGGCGGTTCTACACCGTGCCGGACGACCCGCTGGCCGTCGGGGTCACGCCGGGGTCCGGGGGCGGCGATGCGTTCGACATCGCCTCGGCCGTCGATCCCGTCACCGGCCAGCCGGCGCACCTGGCCGGCTTCGACTTCATCCGGATCACCACGGCGGTGGACCACGTGGACCCGATCTTCGGCGAGGTCAGCGCCGAGATCGGCGGCGTGGGGGCGGTGCGGAACGCGTACCGCGCCGATTTCAACCGCGACGGGGTTCTGTCATCGCAGGATTTCTTCGACTTCCTGACGGTCTTCTTTGCGGGGCTGCCGAGCGCCGACTTCAACGGCGACGGCTCGGTCAACAGCCAGGACTTCTTCGACTTCGTGTTCCACTTCTTCGCGGGTGATTGATGGACGAGCCGATCGGACAACTCGGGCCGCGGGCGCGGCACGCCTGGACGCTGCTGGAGCTGCTGGTCGTCATCGCGATCATCGGCGTGCTCGGCGGGCTGCTGCTGCCGGCGCTGGCGGGGGCGCGGGGCGCCGGGCGGGCGACGGTGTGCGCCTCGAACCTGCGGCAGCTGCAGGGCGCGAACGACGAGTACGCCGACGACCACCGCGACTGCTTCGCGCCGGCGCAGGCGGACCGCCTGGCGAACCTGAGCCGCTGGCACGGGTCGCGCGACAGCCCGTCGCAGGCCTTCCGGGCGCAGGGCGGGTCACTGACGGAGTACCTCTCGGGCGGCGACGGCGCGGGCGTCAGCGGCGCGCTGCGGATCTGCCCGTCGTTCGGGGCGGCGTTGGAGGAACTGGGCGCGAGCGGCGCGGGATTCGAGCGCTCCTGCGGCGGGTACGGGTACAACAGCGCGTTCGTCGGCGTGGTGCGCGGGCGCGCGGCGGGCGGGCTATGGACGGTCACGTCGGACCTGACCGGCTCGGGGCGCCGCCTTTTCGCACGGCCGTCGGGGACGATCGGCTTCGCCGACGCGGCGTTCGCGGCGGCGCCGGGTGCGGGATGGGGAGAGGGGAGCATCATCGAGTACTCGTTTGTCGAGCCGCGGTTCTGGCCGGACCTGCCCGGGCAGCGAGCGGACCCGTCGATCCACTTCCGGCACGGGGCCGGGGGTGCGGGTGCATCGGGAGCGGGGCGCGGCGGGGGTAAGGCCGAGGTGGCGTGGCTGGATGGGCACGTGGACGGGCGGGCGCGGACGTTCTGGTGGACGAGCGGGCTCTACGGGGTGGATCCGGGCGTGGCGGGGATTGGCTGGTTCGGCGCGGATGATGACAACAGGGTGTTCGATTACGAGTAGGGGACTGGGCGTGGGGGCGGGGGGAGGAGAGGCTCACCCCAAAGACACGGAGGCAGAGAAGGTGCGGAACTGTGCGCGCGCGGGTGGTCGATGGGTCGGCGTTGAGGTGCGGGGGGGGAAATGCAGAAAAAAGTTGGCGGTTTATGGCGGTGTATGGCGGCCTTTGGGTTTTTCGTAGCGCCAGGGGGGTTTTGGGTTGGCGGTCTTGGGGAGGGAGTTGGCGGCCTATG
>JBGPGM010000194.1:0-5167 GCA_041483855.1 Phycisphaerae bacterium
CCGCCGACTCGGGGGGATGCGGCTGCTCGCCCGAGGCCAGGTAGGTGGTACGTTGCACGTTGTGCTGATCGGTGTGGCAGCTGCGGCAGTCGAACTGGGCGAGGGTCATGGAGGCGGCCGGCGGGCCGTGGCGCATGGCACCGTGGCAGGAGAAGCACTCGATCTTGTGCCGGCCTTCCGAGTGCACGCGGTGCATCTCGGGCGTCGGCAGGACGCGCTCGATCCCGAAGTTGTGACAATCAAGGCAGCGGCTGTCTTCGATGGAGTCGGGCTTGGCGGTGACGCCGCGGTGGCAGGAATCGCACGCCGCGCCGTACGAGAGGAACTGCGCGTGGTCGATCTTGAGCCCACGGTACTCGATGAGGCCCTTGGGTGGCTGGTGGCAGGTGTCGCAGGCATTGGGGGGCGCCTTTTCCTGGCCGGGGCCGAGGGGCGCGGGACGCGGGGTGACGGGCCGGACCATGAGTTGGATCATGGGCTTGGGTGAGCCATCGGGGAGGGCCGCCTCGTTGGGCGTCGACCCGATGAGGTGGCAGGCGATGCACGCGGCGGTGTTGACCTCGAAGTGCTCATCGCCCTTGATGTGCGAGTGGCAAGTGGTGCAGGCGATCTTGTTCCCGGCGTATTCGCGACCCAGGTGGGCGTTGTGCCGGAAGATGTACTTGCCGTTGTACGTCTCGTCGGCCCTGATCTTTTCGACGGTGTGGCAACCGGAGCGCATGCAGGCCATCTCGCTGACCGAGGCCGAGGGCTTGGTGGAGGTGCGGTTGAGCGTGTCATCGACGACCTGGCCCAGGCCGTTGAACTTGGCGCGGAGGAAGTTGTCCATGCCGGGCGAGATGTGGCACTTGACGCACTCGACGCCGTGGTGGGCGCCCTGCTGCCAGCTGGTGTAGTAGGGCTCCATGATGTGGCAGTTGTTGCAGAATGAACTCTGCGACGTCGCCTCGACGCTGGCGATTCCACCGACGACGAGGACGAGCGTCCCGCCGGCCAACCAGCGGCGCCACCGGCGAGCCCAGATCCATTTCAGAGGACCGAACATCTCGTTTCACTTTCTGCCGCAGCGTTCGAGCAGGAGTTCCGCGGATTTCTTGAACGAGGCCGCGGCGGCGGGAGCGTCGCCGTGGCGCTCCTGAACCAGGCCCATGAGGTAGTGGGCCCTGGGCTGGCGCGGGTTGGCGGCAAGCACCTGGCGGACGGTGGCTTCGGCCAGGGCCAGGCCGTCGCCGGCGCGGAGGATCTGGACGGCGGCGACGCCCAGGGTCGCCTCGGTCGAATCGGGGGTCGAGGCGAGGACGGCGCGGAAGCGGGCCTCGGCGTCGTCGAGGCGGCTCTGGGTGAGCATGAGATCGCCCAAGCCCAGGAGCGCATCGGCGTGTCCGGGGACCACGGTGAGGGCTTCGTTGAACCTTTCCTCGGCCATGTCGGCCATGCCGCGGCGCATGAGCTGTTCGCCGAGGTCCACCAGGCGGCCGGCCTTGAGGGTCTCCTTGCTGGGGGAGGGAACACCGTCGGGGTCGAGCACGCGGTCGAAATCCTCAGGGGAGACCTTGCCGGTGGAAAGGAGGATGGCGCCGGTGAGGATGTCCTTGAAGCGGGGCAGGAACCCGGGCAGCGCGTGCACAACCTTGCCGTGTCCATCGACCACCACCACGGTCGGCACCACGACGACGCGGTAGGCGCCGAAGGCGTCGCGCTTAGGGTCACGCAGGATGATGGAGGGGAACTTGCCGTCCGCGGCCTCTTCTCGGAGTTCCTTGGGGGGGGCGTCCTGGGCGATGATGAGGATGGGGACGACAGCGTCGCGGGCGAACCGCGGGTCGTCGACGATTTCCATCACCTCGGCACAGGCTTGGCGGGCCCGCTTGTGGTACAGCTCGCCGAAGACGAGCACCAGGGTGTTGCCGGCGAGCTTGGCGGTGTCCACCGGCATGCCGTTGAGGTCGGACAGCACGATGGGCGGCGCATCGGATCCGCGAGGCGGATTCGGGGCGGCTGAGTGGGCGGCGGCGGTCAGGAGCAGGGCCAGGCTTGCGGCCACGGCGGCCAGAGACCACCGGGTGCGAGCCGTCGTGCGGATCATGATCGATCTCCTTTTGGTTGTGGTTTGGCGGGCTGGGGCTTGGACTCGCCGGTGTCGTAGGAGCGTGTCTTGTGGCAGCCCGGGGAGCACGACCCGCCTCGCTCGGTCTGCTGGTAGTTGATCTCGAGCATCCATCCGTTGGCGCCGAAGGGGACGGCCTCGCGGATGTGGGCGGGGCGCTTGGAGGCGTGGACCTCGTGGCAAGCGCGGCAGGTCCGGCCCTTTTCCTGGTTGACGTGGACCCAGTGGAGGTTCCTGTCGCCGTTGCGGAAGCGGGTCAGGCCCCGTCCCGAGGGCTTGAGGACCAGGTCGGGGATGTGGCACTTGAAGCAGAGCGAGAAGGTCTCGATCTTGAAGGGGGCGTAGAACTCGGGGGGGTAGTCCTCGACGAGCATGCGGTAGCGCTCGCCCCCGTGGGGGTTGTGGCAGGCGGTGCAGGCGCCCTCGCGGATGGGGCCGTGGTGGACCGGGTTCTCGGCCAGCAGCGCGGCCATGTTGGTCAGCGGTTGTTGTTCGCCGATCGGGATGGGCTTGTTGTGGCATTCCAGGCAGACACCGGGCTGGGTGGAGCGCTGGAGGGCCGGCTGGCGAGAGGAGTGGGGCTCGTGGCAGACGGAACAGCCGCCCTCGTCCTTGAGCGCCCCGTGGATCACCTTGGCGCCGGCGAGCATCTGGTCCATCTTGTCCTTGTGGCACTTGAGGCAGAGGTTCGGGGCCGTTTCGAGCAGCTGGTAACGGTGTTCAGAGGCGTGCGGGCTGTGGCACTTGGTGCACCCCTGTTCGATCGCCCCGTGGACGTGGAGGCCCTCGGCGGATTCCGTCTTGATCTCGCCGTGGCAGGTCAGGCACAGACCCTTGGCGTCGCGCACCAGGAGGTTCGGTTGGTCGGACGAGTGCGGTTCGTGGCAGACGACGCACGCCCCGGCCGCGACGGGGCCGTGGACGTACGCGGCCTTGGCCCAGTCTTTGGCGTGGCAACGGGCGCACAAGTCGCGCTTGGGGTCGGCGACGAGGAGGCGGGGGTGGCTGGACCCGTGTGGGTCATGGCATTCGAGGCACTTGCCTTCGGCGACGGGCTTGTGCGTGTCGGCGCGGTGCTCGAGAGCGTGGCACTTCCTGCACAGTTGCTGCTTGTCGGCGACGAGATAGAACTTGTGTTCGGCGGGGTTGCCCTGGACGTGGCACACGCCGCAGTCCTGCTGCGCGGGGCCGTGCATGACCTTGCGGTCCAGTATGTCCCTGTGGCAGCTCTTGGCACAGGTGCGGGATTCGGCCTTGGCGTCTGGGGGGGAAACGGGGGCCGGCGGGCCTTGGGCGTGCGCCCCCGCCGGCGCGACCGTTATCAACAGGCCCGCAAGGCAGAGGGAGCGGAGATATCGGGCGCGTTCATGCATGGCGTGACCCATGGTCACAAAGCACACGCTGTGCCATGGACGCACGATCCGGAGGCGGGTATCCGGATGCGGGGGGTGGTCGGTTTCTCACATGCAGGAATGGGCCGGCGGGGCCGCTCCCGCTTTCAAGATCGTGGGGCTGAACAGCCGCATCGGGGGCCGCGTGCCGTCCGAACAGCGTGGCACGCGGTTCGCGTCCGGGCTTCGCTATCATCGATCGGGCCGGCCCGGTCGTCCTAAGAAGAAGGGGCTTTGCATGACACGCGCCAATGCTTTCGCTTACTCGGTTGTCAGCCTGGGGATTCTGTGCGGGGTCAGCGCGGTGGCACCGCAGCCGCCGGGGCACCCGGGCGTGCCGGCGCCCAAGGCGGCGTCCCCGGCGGTGCAGGCCAGGCCGGCGGACGTGGCATCGATGGACGCGATTGTCGGCGCGTTCTACGGCTCGACATCCGGGGCGGCCGGCGAGGCGCGTGACTGGGAGCGGCTGCGGTCGCTGTTCGTGCCCGGGGCGCGGATGATCGCAGCGCGCCCGACCGGGGCGGGCGCGGATGCCGGGGCGTCGGCGATGGTGTTGACTGTCGACGACTACGTAGAGAGCAACCGCACGTACTTCGAGAAGGGCGGGTTCTTCGAGAAGGAGGTAGCACGCCGCACCGAAGCGTTCGGGAACATCGCCCACGTCTTCAGCACGTACGAGTCGCGCCACACCAAGGACGCGCCGGAGCCCTACAGCCGGGGCATCTACAGCATCCAGCTGCTCAAGGACGGGCAGCGGTGGTGGATCGTGAGCGTCTTCTGGGATTTCGAGCGACCGGAAAGCCTGGTCCCGGAGAAGTACCTGCATTCGGCCAGGGAGTGAGGCGCGCGGCGCCCCGGCGCGGCGCGGACCGAAGGACGTGACCCCATGACCAAGTCGATCCTGCTCGTCGAGGACGAAACGGTGCTGCGCGAGTCGCTGGCCGAGTTGCTGACCGGCGAGGGGTACACGGTCGTCCAAGCCGCCAACGGCCGGGAAGGGTACGACAAGGCCCTGGCCCGTTCGTTCGACTTGGTGCTCACCGACATCCGCATGCCGGAGATGGACGGCGTGACGCTGCTGGGCCACCTCAAGCAACTGGCGCCGCAGACACCGGTGGTCGTCCTGACCGCCTACGGCACCGTCGACAGCGCCGTGGCGGCGATGCGGGCGGGCGCGGCGGACTACCTGATCAAGCCGGTGCAGTTCGACGACGTCCTCATCCGGCTCGAGCGGGCGCTCGAGTACGGCGAGATGTCGCGGACGCGCCACGTCTTGACGGAGCAGGCCGCGGCCCAGAGCACGTTCCAGAACATCATCGGCGAGTGCCCGGCGGTGGTCCGGCTGTTCGAGCTGACGCGGAAGCTGTCGGGGGTACGCAGCAGCGTGCTTATCGCGGGCGAGTCGGGCACGGGCAAGGAGCTGTTCGCGCGGGCGATCCACTACAACGGGATCACGCGGGACCGGCCGTTCGTGGCGGTCAACTGCGGGGCGATCCCCGAGAACCTGATCGAGTCGGAGCTGTTCGGCCATCGCCGCGGGGCGTTTACCGGTGCCGTGGACAATCACAGCGGGGTGTTCGAGTCCTGCAGCGCGCACGGTGCGCTGTTTCTGGACGAGATCGGCGATGCGAGCGTGCCGGTTCAGATCAAGCTGCTGCGGGTGCTGCAG
>JBGPGM010000195.1:0-5132 GCA_041483855.1 Phycisphaerae bacterium
CCAGCACCTGCGCCCCGTTGATCGGCGTGGCGGGGTCGCCCGCGACATTGCCGACGATCCCCAGGTCCGTGCCCGCCCCACTGCCCGCGGCGTTGGCCACGATGAAGTTGCCCGTGCCCGCGGTTGTGTCCACCAGCGTCAGGCCGTTCCCCGCAGCGTTGATCGACGCCGTCACCGCCCCGCCGGTCTGGCTGTTGATCCGGTCGATGACCCCCTGGATGTTCGACACCGGAGCGCTGGTCACGTGCTGCTCCGCGTCGTAGAGGTTCCCAAGGTCGACCGAATGGGCCACGCCGTCGCGAGTGGTGATCGTCAGGTCCGGCGACGCCGAGCCGCCTGCCTGGTTCAGCCTCACGCCAACCCCGTCGTTGAGCGTCTGGAGCGTCGTCGTCGCACCCAGCCGGTACACGCCCCGCCCGGTGATCACGCCGCTCGCCGCCGCCACGTCCAGCCCCAGGCTCGTCGCCGTGGTGTCGCCGGTGGCGCTGGCAACCGTCAGTGTGCCCGCCCCCCCGGAGGTGTCGGTCAGCACGAAGTGGTCGCCCTGCAGCGACGCGTGCACGTGCACCCCCGTCGTGTTGTTGATGGCGTCCACCACGTCCTGCACCGTCGCCACCCGCGACAGGTCCACCGTCGCGCTGGCGTTGGACGCGTCCGTGACCACGATCCGCCCGCGCGCCACGCCCCCCCCGCCGTTGAGCGACGCCAGTTCCACGTTCGTGTCCAGCCGCCCCCGCGCCGGCTCGAACGTCAGCGAGGTCAGCCCCGCCGCCGTGCTGTTGCGGTCCAGGAACCCGCGCGAGATGTTCTGCTGTGTGCTGACCAGCCGGTCCACCAGGAACGAGTACGACCCTATCGCTGCCCCCGCCGAAGCCGTCGCCGTCAGCGTTGTCTCGCTCGTGCACGTCGCGCTGGCCGATCCGAAAATGTTCTGCGTCTGGAAAGCCCGCGCTACCGTCTGCAACTGCGACAGGCGGCTGTTCAGGTCCAGGTAGGCCGTCTCCTGGGCCTGCAACTGCACCAGCCGCTGCTGCGCCAGGTCCCGCGGGCGAGCCGCCAGCTGTAACAACTGGTTGATCAGGGATGTAGTGTCGATCCCGCTGAACGGCCCGACCGTCGCCTGTATCCCGCCCATGCCTGCCTCCTGGCGCCGCCCCCGTCCTATCCAAGCCGCCGCCAACGCCGGCCAACGAGCAGACGCGCCTCCACGCGCTCGACCCGCGCGGCCAGCACCGCGTCGCCGGCGTCCACTTCCCGGACACTGGGCCGATCCAGCCCCGTGCGCCGCAGCGTGAGCGCATCCATCGCCCAGCAGGCCAGAACGCGCCGAAACATGCGCCGAGCCTCAAGCCGGCTTGCGACCCCAACGGGTGTGCCGAGCAGGTTATTCACAGGCGGGCTCCTCTCTGTCGCTGCCGGACAGCCCCTTAGGATCGGTCCAGACCACGCCGCCCCTGCAATCCGCGTTCCAACCGCACTGCAATGAGCCGCCGGCCCCCGCGGTCGGCCACCAGGTGACCCCCCACCTGCCCCAGCGTCGCACGCCACCGCGGTCTCACGCCCATGACGCCAACCCACGACTATCCCCACGCCGTCCGTGTCCTATGCCCTGAACAGGTAGTCCGGTTGGTCAAAGTCAGGTTCCCTTTGTGCCGATCTCTCCCTCATGCCCGAACCGCGCGATGCTCGGTCCCTGCGCCACGCGCGCGACCTCTCGGACTCCCCCCTGGCCGACGCGGCCAGCCTGCCAACCGCGGATCCGCTGGCGCGCCGCGATCTCGCCGCTCTCGACCAAGCCGCCGCACCGCATCTGGCCCCTCCCGCGGCCGGTCGGAGTGCCCCCAGCCCGTCCCGAGGACCCTTCCATGTCGTCATGGCGACGGTCGCAACTCTCGTCCTCACCTTCCTCCTAGCCGCAGGTGTCGGCTCGGGAATGGCTTGGGCGGTCGCCGTCGCGTCGGTCGCGGCCATCGGCGTCGGGCTTGTCCTGGCCCACTTGCTCATCGTGGTCCCTGCCGCCAGAACCGCCGCCGACCTGCTCCTGCTCGCCGAACGGCTGGACTTGCTGGGCGCTGTTGACCGCGCCCATTCCTTCGAACGGATGGTCTTTCCCGACGGGCATGTGTTGGCCCCACTCTCCCGCGCCGTCCATCGCGCCCTGACCGACGCCCATCGCCACCGCCTGGCCGCCGCCCGCGTTCATCGTGAAATGTCCCACCGTGTCACCGAACAGACCCGGCTGGCCACCGCGGCCCTCGCCAAGCAGGCCCTGACCGACCCGTTGACCGGCCTGGCCAACCGCCGCCTGGTGGACGAGTTGCTGCCGGCGCTGGTCGATCAGGCGATCGCGCAAGGGTCGGAACTGGCCGTCCTGCTCATCGACGTTGACCACTTCAAGCGTCTCAACGACACGGCCGGCCACGACGCCGGCGATGCAGCCCTGACCGCCCTGGCCGAGATTCTCAAGGGCCAGTTCCGGCACACCGACGTCGCCGCGCGCATCGGCGGCGATGAGTTCCTGGTGCTGCTCCCGGGGATGACGCGGGTTCAGGCGCTGGCGGCCACGGGCCGCGTCCAATCTCTGTACGCCCAACATCCCTCCCACGCGCGCTTGGCCGTCGGCCGGCCCAGCGCGGGGGGGCCGCCGACGCTGAGCATCGGCGTCGCCCTCCTGGGCCGCGACCACGCCGACAGCCCCGAGAACCTTCTCCAACTCGCCGACGCCGCCCTCTACGCGGCCAAGCGCTCCGGGCGCGCCCGCACCTGCACCGTCGATGACCTCACCGACGCCGCGTGAACCCGCCTGGTCGGGTATGGGGTTTCGCTGGGTCGGATACGATCCTCCATCCCGAGACCGGTCACATGCCCCCACCTTCCAGACCAGCCCTGCTCCTCGCCCTCGTTCTGTCCGCGCTCGTGCTCCTGTCCGCCGTCGCCGGTGCCACGATCAGCCTCCTCAACCAGCCCAAGCCGGCCTGGTTTGCCCTCGCTTTCGAACTGACGATCATCGTCGCCGCGGCCATGGGTTGCCTGGTGGGCCTGGGACGCTTCCGCCAGGGACCCGCTCTGGCGCTGCTGTGCGTTGCCGGCAGCGTCGCGGTCGGATCTCTGCTCGGCTACGTCGGCGACGGCCGCAGGCTCCTCGGCCTGAACATGATGCCCAGCCTGGCCGCCCGCGAACTGGCTGCGGGCCTCCTCCTCGCTTCTGCCGCATGGCTCGTGCTGGCCCGCGACCCCACGCGCACGCTGCCGCCGCTGGTCAAGGGACTGGCGCTCGGGGTGCTGGCGCTGGCCGCGGCCGGCGGCCTGTGGGCCGCGCGCGCCGGGCTGGCGTCCATCCCCGATGCCGTCAAGCTCTTCCTGATCGTCGTGCTGTTCCTGGTCTTCACCGTCCTGGTGTCGATCAGCGCCCACCTGGTGATCCTGGCCTTCCAGCGCGGAGGGGTCCCCAAACCGCCTTCCGGTCGCGGTTTGGGGTCCCCACGCATGCCGGACGAGTGAAACGGGATCAAGGGACCAAGGGATCACGGGACCCGATCCCAAGATCCCTCGATGCCTTCTGGACGAACTCCCGCACCGCACGCCCGCAGACCGCGCTGAACCGCTCATCCGTCCACAGGTCCAGGTGCCCCGCCCCCGCCACCTCCAGCAGCCGCCCCTTCGGTGCCGCCGCGGCGATCGCCACGCCATCCTCGAACGGGCACACCTCGTCCTGCGTCCCGTGGACCACCAGCAGCGGCACCCGCACTCGCCGCGCGTGCTCGACGCGGTCGAAGCCCCCTGCCCCCCCCCCCAGCCCCGCGCCACCCCACCCGCACCAGGTCAGCCCATACCCGAACCGCACTCCCAGCCACGCCATCGCCAGTGGCAGGTTCACGCGGTAGGGCAGCCCAGCCTGGCGCATCACTCTCCACGCCGGCGCCATCGGCACACGGTACGGGGCCTCGGCGATCACCCCAGCAACCGGGGACCCCAAACCGCGCTTCATAGGCGGTTTGGGGTCCCCTCCCCACCGCTCAATCCGTGCCTCCGCGCACCGCGCCGCCGCGCCGATCGACACGACCGCGCCGAGCGAGTAGCCGTACAGCACAATGGTGTCCGGGTGCCCAGGGGTGGGGGCTCGGGTCTGGGGCTCAGAACCCGAACCCCGGAACCCAGGACCCGAAACCCGCTCCTCCCCCTCGATCCGCCCGATCAGCGCCAGCAGGTCGTCCACCTCGCGCGTCCCCAACGAGCACGTCCCCGGCGCATCGCCGTGACCCGGAAGGTCCCACAGCACCACGCGCCGCGATCCCGCCAGCAGCGCCGGCAGTCGCGACAGCGCCGCCACGCGCGAATCGCCCCATCCGTGCGTCACGATCACCGTCGGCCCCGCCGCGTCGCGCCCCGGCACGTCCCATACCGGCAGCTGCCGCCCCCGCGACGTGAACGTCCATTCCTCGTACCGCACCTCCCCCCCAACCACGCCGCCAAGTTCCGACGGATCCCCCGCAAGCCCGCGCGCCGTGGCGTACGCATAACCCCGCCGCGGCGGGTGCGTCAGCACGTACACGACATACCCGGTCGCCGCCAGCACGCACGCCAGCAGCCCGGCCGCCAGCAGCAGCGTCAGCCCGACGAGGTCCATGCCATTCCCATGGGCGCGTGGCCAAGGGCCGGGCCCACGCGCCTAGCCCCAGAACAGATGCCGCAGGTCGTTGAACGTCACGATCAGGAACACCGACGCCAGCAGGAGCAGCCCGGCGATCGTCGCCACGTGCTGCACCGCGGCGCTAACGGGCCGGCCCGTGAGTTGCTCGTAGACCAGGAAGACGAAGAGCCCGCCGTCCGCGATCGGGATGGGCAGGAAGTTGATGACCGCCAGGTTCACGCTGATCACCGCCATGAAGAACATGAGCCACACGAAGCCCCTGCTCGCCACGCGCGTCCCGATGTCGGCGATCCCGACCGGGCCCTTGAGGTGCTCGACCTTGATGGAGCCCTGGAACAGGCGCGCGAACGTCAGGTACGTCGTCAGCATCACCCGGCGGGTCTCGCGCAGCCCCATGCCGATCGCCTGGCCCGGCCCCTTCGCCTTCAGCGGCGTCTCGGCCGCCTTGAACAGGTCCGAGGTCACCGGCGACACCCACCCC
>JBGPGM010000196.1:0-5121 GCA_041483855.1 Phycisphaerae bacterium
ATTCGCGCGAGCAACCGGGCGAGATCGTCAGCGACATGCGCCCCGTCTCCCGCGCCAACCGGCACCGGCGTGCCGCGGGCCAGCGCCACGGCATCCTTAGCGCCGGCGGCGCTCCCGCCCCGGGGCAGGACCTCCAGACCGACAGCCGGCGCGCCCCGGGCGTGCGCGGCGCGTTCGAGTTGGCGCCCGACACGAACCCGGCCCGCGACGGCAAGCAGACCTGGGCGCTGTGGTGGCGGACGATCCCGCCGCCGCCGGACGAGGACCAGGGCGCGTCCGACTCGGGCGCTGATGACGCCGGCTCGCCGGTCGGCGGCGGCAAGGGCGGCGGCGGCGCCGACCGTCAATCCCGGCGTGACCGGACCCAGCCCGCCCCGACCACCGAGGTCCAGGTCCCCGAGCCGGTCAAGATCGCCGACGGCCTGGTCACCTGCCACTGGGAGGTGTATTACCAGGAGAAGACGCTTCCCGAGGCCGCCGGCGTGTGGGCCGAGGATGTCCCGGCGTACATCACGCTGGAGGTCGAGACGTCCGGTGGGCTGTGGGGCAAGTGGATGTTCGAGGTATGGCCGATGCGCGGGCCGGAGCCGGGCACGCGGCTTGTGCAGGCCGCGGGCGGCGCGAACCAGCCCGCCGGCGGCGTTGTGTCGCCGGACGGGAAGACGAAGACCGGCGGCCGTCCGGGCGGCCCGGCGACCCCGACGCTGCCGAGCGTGGGGCCGACGGGCGTCACCGGCACGACTGGGGGAGGCCGATGAACGAGCACGAGCGCCCATCCCGACGCGGCGATGTGCGGCGGGGCGCCCCCGTCCGCCGGGCCTTCGCGCTGCCGATGGTCGTGCTGCTGGCGCTGATCGCGTCGCTGGCGGTCGGGGTGCTGCTGGAGCGTCAGTCCGGGGGCCACCTGGCCGTGCAGCGCGCCATCGGCAGTTACCGCGACCACCACCGGATGGTCGGGATGGAGGTGATGGTCGACCGTTGGCTCGGCCCGTCGCGCCCGAGTTCGTTGACGGATCGGCTGGGCGACGACGGGCTGGCGTTTGAACTCAGGCAACCGCACGGACGCTTCACCCGGGTGTACATCAGCGACGGCCAGGGCGCAGCGCTGAGCAACCTGGGCGCGGTCACCGGCCCCGCGGCCGATTACGCCCGGCGCGTCCGCGACGCGCTGACGCCCCGGCAGGAGACAACCGACGAGGAGTTGCTGCGCGACGCGGGCCCGGTCAAGGTCAGCGCCAACACCGCCCCGCAGGCCGTCATCGAGGCCGTCGCCAGCGTGGTCATCGGCGACAACTCCGACCGGTTCGTGCGCGACCTGATCACCAAGCGGGCCAAGACCCGCCTGACGACACAGGACCTCAACACGGTCATCCAGGAGGCGCACCTGACGCCCGAGCAGTCGGCCGGCCTGGAGATGCTGCTCACCGCCGAGCCTTCCCTCTGGCGCGTCGATGTCAAGACCACCGAGCCGGACGTGCCCAGGCCGCAGTGGGCCAGGGGCCTGCTCGAGGTCGGCCCCGGCCTGGGGCGGTGGATGGAGAACGGGCGTTTCGTCAGTTGGGAGACGGTCGATGACGAGCCCTAGCCCGCGCCGGATCGAGCGCCCACAGGTCTTTGTTGGGCGGTGGGCTGGGGCGTATCCTCTGGATAGACCGCGCCCGGAGGGGTGCGGAGTCGAGTTCGGGGGGGGCGGATGCCATGGAGGTTCGTTGAAAAACATGGACTCGTACCGCGATAGAGCACGACGGCGGACCAGGCGCGTCCAGGGGCTGGCGGTGGTGTTGCTGACCTGCGCCGGCGCGGCGGCCGCGCTGCCGCTGCCAAGGCTGTTCGGACCTACCAAGTGGCCGCCATCGCCGCCGACAGGTATCACCTATCCGCCCCCACCTCCGCCCCCGGCGGCGTCGATCGACACGAAGAAGATGGCCGAAGTGCTGGTCGCAACGGCCGGCAAGGCGCCGGACAAGCCGGCGGCGGCGGCGCCGGACAAGTCGAAGGAGACCGCCGAGACGCACCCGATTGACCGTGCGCCGTTGCGCTACCTGGGCTGGGTTGCGGGGCCACGAGTCAAGGCGGCGAACCTGGCAATGATGGTGGGAACCGAGGAGAAGCAAAAGTTTGTGTCGGAAGGTGCGACGATCAACGGGTTGAAACTGGTGTCGATCGAGGCGGACCACGTGACGCTGGAGAACGCCGCGGGCGCACCGCAGCGCATTGACCTGGCGCCGCCGTCACATAGCTGGTCTCAGGAAGTGCCCGTGGTGCAGATGCCCGGGCCGCAGCAACCTCCCCAGGACTGGAGTCCGGAGGCGAAGAAGGCGTTTTACGAGGCCCAGCAGCGTGCCAAGGGCCAGCCGCCGGTTTATCCTCCCAACCCCCCCGCGCCGGTCCGCCAGGACCTGCCGATGCCTCCCGTTCGAAAGGCTCCGGTTCCACCGGGAAAAGAATCACCAAAGGACGGGGCTTGAGGGGCGCGGTCTGCTATCTCGAACGCGGCGGCGGGGGCACGGTCCTGCACCTTGTCCGGCTCGTGGCGCCGGGCGTTGATCGAACATGGACGGCCCCGGCCCCCGGCGCGGGCGGCTCCGACTCGGGGCGCGGCGGGCTGGGCGGGTCGCTGCTGACGGGCACGCGCGCGGCCGCTCGCTGGGTCGCCGAGCAACTGGCCGACCTCGGCAACGGCGGCGGCGGGCCCAAGCGCCTGGGGGCGCTGTGCGTGGACATCGAGGGCGGCGTGTGCTCGTGGCTGAGTCTGCCCAGCGCCGACCCGGCCGTGGTGGCCGCGGCCTTTTCGCAGGCCAATGCCGGCTCGCTCAGCGCCGACGGGGTGTCGAGCGTACAGGAGGGGTCGGTGCTGGCCGCCGCGGCGGTGCTGGCGGGCAGCGCCGGCGGGCTCGGCGAGGACCGCTCGATCCAGGCACTGGGGGAGCCGGAGGCGCCGGCGGCGCCGCTCGAGGCGGGCGTGTCGCGGCGTCTGGGGCGCAAGCAGACGGCGGCGCAGGGGCGGCAGCGCCGGCGGCTGGCCGTGCTGTCGGTGCCAGACGCGAGCGTCCGCGTCTTCCTGGATGAACTGGACCGCGAGGGCGTCGAGGTCGGGGCGGTGCTGAGCCTCTGGCACGCGCTGGGCGCGGCCTGGGACCCCGGCCGGCCCAAGCGGAACGAGCCGGGGACGAATGGCACGGCGCCGGCGGCCGGCGTAGAGGCACGAGTCGTGGCGAGCACATCGCCCGCGTCGGCCCTGGTGCTGATCGATCCGCGCGGGCGGCTGACCTGGGCGTGGTCGCGCGAGGGGGAACTGGTCGCCGCGGGGGCGATGCGGCTGCGGATGCGCACGGTTCGGGGGTCCGCGCCCGTGAGCGCCGCCGAGGACCGGGCTGAACCGCCGACGACGGCCCGGCGGATCGGGGAGCCGGCGCACGAAGGGGCATCGCACTCGACCAGGGCGGGCGCGCCCGGGGGAGCAGGGAGTACGGAAGACTCGACGGTCATCGAGTGCGGGCCGGCGGAGGTGGGCCGGCTCGTGGTGGAATGGCTCGCGTGGAGCGCCCAGTTGGGGCTGGTCCCCGATCGCATCGTGTGCCTGGGGCCGCAGACGGTCCTTCCGGTTGTCGCAGCCCCGAGCGGTTCGGCGCGCGGCGACGGCGCCGCCGCCGCCGGTTCGACGGAGGCCTGGGCGGGGGCGGCCAGTTTGGGTGAAGCGCTGGGGCAGGCGTGGCCGGGGACGACCGTGGACGCCGTGATCCACGACGACCCGATCGGCGCGACCCTGGCCCGATTAGCCGAGATCGGCGGACCAGTCACCGGGCGGATGACGACCGCGCCGGGGACGCCCGCGCCGATCGAGGTCTGGTCCGACCCGCGCGCCTCGCTCGTCGAGCTGAGCCGCCGGCCCGGCAAGGCCAACCGGCGGCTGTTCCAGTGGACCGCCGCGGCCCTCGCGGCCGCCGCCCTCGGCGTGGGCGTGATCGGTTGGCAGGTGTCCGGCGCGGCGGCACAGGCGGGGCAGATGGCCAAGGACGCGCGGGCGGAGCGGCGCAAGGCGCTGGAGGGCCTGGAGCCGCTGGCGCCCGGCGTGTCGCGGGATCGGAACCCGATGGGGTTGTTGGGGCAGAAGTTGCAGCAGATGCGCGAGCAGCGGCAGAAGATCCGGCGCGAGGCGCCGGTGCTGGCCGAGACGCGACGTGTCCTGGAGGCGATGGCGCCGTGGGCGGCACAGATGCGGCTGATCGAGGTGTCCGTGAGCAGCAAGTTCGCCTGCGTGGTGCGCCTGACGGTGCCCGCGACGGACACGGACTCTACCGCGGCGCTGATGGAGGCGCTCAGGGGAACGCAGGCGAGCTCGAAGTTGGAGTGGGACGGACGGCTCGGGGGCAAATCGGGCGACCGGCGCGACTTCTCCATGGTCGCCCAGTTCCCGCCCGAGAATCCCGTCGGGGCCGGGGGCGGAGGCAACCCATGATGCCCGAACGCGACCAGCCCGGGCTGCCCACGGAAGAGGCCCGCCTCGAGCTGACGGTGGCCGCCATGTCCGCCGCGCGCAGCAATCGGCCGCGCCACCTCGTTGTCGCCGGCGTGGGGCTGCTGGCGATCGCGCTGGTGTACACGCTCCTGGAGGTGGGCGCCCGGGGCGCGGCGGCGTCCGAGGTGGCGCAAGCCCGCCAGGACTTGAAGAACCTGGAACAGATGAAGCAGGAGATCGTGGCGGCACAGGCGTTCGGGTCCACGGATGACCTGAAGCCGGACAGGCGCATCGTGGGGACACTCCAGGCGATGGCGCAGGCCAGCGGGCTGCCCGAGACGGTCACCGTGCAGGAGGGCGAGCCGTACACGAAGGTCGAGGGGTTCGTGCAGCGGAAGTACAGCACCAAGATCGACGACCAGGATCCCGCGCATGTGCTCGGCTGGGTGGCCACCGTCACCGGCGAGCACGGTGTGCCGGGGCTGGACGTGGCCGAACTGAAGCTCTCGCCCGGGCGGCCGCTCGAGTTGGCGGGGATCATCGGATGGAACCTGACCGTCACTTTCACGCGCTGGGAGCGGAAGGAATAGCGATGCGAAGCGCCAGGGGTCGGCATGGGAACGGGACTTGGCGGGCGGTCGGCGGGCTGGCGCTGCTCGCCG
>JBGPGM010000197.1:0-5120 GCA_041483855.1 Phycisphaerae bacterium
ACGGCCGCCGTCGCGCCGTCCAACTCCGCCAGCGTCGGCCACCTCCCGTCCGCCCAAGCCTCCACGCGCGCCCCCGTCACCCGTAGCCACCGCGTCGGCTCGCCCCGCCCCTTCTCCCGGCATTCCTCTGCCGCGTTCTTCACCAGGTCCAAACACTCCCCCACGCTCCCGCACCCGGACAGGTCGATCATCTCCATCGACTCGCCGTACGCCGCGATGTGCGCGTGCGCCTCCCTCATCGCTGACCCCCATCGCCCAGCATCTGCTCGATGGCGTCGCGTGCCGCTTGGACAGTGTCCACGCCAGGCTCGAACTCCACGCGCACGATCCCGAAGCGGGCACGCGCGTCGATCCCGTGCTGATCCACCCCAACCGCGACCGGGCTGGCGACCGCAACTCCCGCCGCCCGTTCGCACAGGCGCGCCAGCGTCCCCGCATCGGCGTTGAGGATCCGCAGCAGCCCCTCCTCGGCGTCGCGGAGCACGTTAGGGCACGCCAGCGCCTCCGGCTCGTACACCTCGTCGGGCGTCTTGCCTGCCTCGATCGCGCACGACGCCCACGCCCGCACCTTGGCCCGCTTGAGCGGCCCCCCCGGGGTTCCGACCGGACCCGGGTGGTACACCTCCCACCGCCCGCACGCCTCGTCCCGGCCGTCCAGCGGCATCGGGGTGAGCAGCAGCTGGATCACCGTCTGCGTCTCGTCCGGCACGTGCAGCGTCAGGTCCTCGGCGTGCATCATCGCCGGCTCCAGCGCCATCACCAGCCGCCCGGTGCGCCCGCAGACCACGTACCGCACCGGCGCCACGCCGCCGGGGTGCTCGAGCGCCCCCTCGTGGTAGCGCCGCACCAGCCGCGCCGCGCCCGCGCTCGCGTCCCGCTCGTCGCCCATGCCCCCATTCTGGGCCTCCCCGGCCCCGGCGGCAACAGCCCCTCGGCGCTCCGGGCGCCTCGGCGCGGGCCGCCGAGGCCAAAACGACGACGGGGCCGGCCGTTGGGCCGACCCCGTCTGAGTCGGTGGCGCTCGAGGGCGTCCGGGCTACGCCGCCCGAACTGCCCCGGCATGCAATCCTTGGTTACGCTCTCATCTCCTGGACCGCTTCGCCCTTCGCTTGGACTTCTTGGAGGACTTCTTCTTGGCTTTCTTCTTCGCTTTCTTCGCCATCATGGTTCTCCCGAACTCGAACGGAGCCTAGAGGAACTGTGCGGCTGGTGAGCGCCACGTGCTCTGCGCCGCGGATGAAACTCGGATGACCTATCGGACTGTCGCGGTCGACTTCTTGAGCAATCCTTGCGCACCATACACCGGGTGCGCTCAACAATGCAACACCATGGTCAAGTCATCCACATCCGTCATCGTCCAGGGCGCCTCCGGTCGAGTCGGCGCGCGGCTCTGCGCGCTGGCGCTCGACGACCCCGCCTTCTCGCTCGCCGGCGCGCTCACCCACGCCCGCTCCACGCGCCTGGGCCAGCCCTGCGCGCCCCATCCGCGCGCCCCGCGACTAGCCCACTCGACCGACGCCCCGGCCGACGCCGTCATCGATTTCTCCTGTGATCCCGGCACCCGCGCGGCCCTGGGCCTCGCCCTGGCCCGCCCCGCCGCCCTGCTGGTCGGCACCACCGCCCTCGCCGACGACACCCGCGCCCTGCTGCGCGACGCCGCGGCACGCATCCCTGTTTTGCTCGCCGCCAACACTTCCACCGGCGTCGCCGTCCTGGCGGACCTCACCCGGCGCACCGCCGCCGCTCTGGGGGCCGGGTACGCCGCCTCCATCGTCGAGGCCCACCACGCCCGCAAGAAGGACGCTCCCAGCGGGACCGCGCTGAGCCTGGCCGAATCCGCCCGCGCCGCGGGCGCCGCGCTGCCCCCCGACCAGATCCTCTCCATCCGATCCGGCGACGTCGTCGGCGAGCACACCGTCCGCTTCGCCGGACCCGGCGAGTACCTCGAACTGACCCACCGCGCCACCTCGCGCGACGTCTTCGCCCGTGGCGCGCTGCGTGCCGCGGCGTGGCTGGCAGGCCGGCCTGCCGGCTGGTACACGATGGATGATGTCCTCGGGCTTACGGGCTGATCGACCAGCGCCATGCGGGCCGCGCTCCGCCCTCGCCGGCGCGAGGAGCTGACACGCTACTTCGGCCGGCGCCTGATCGTCGGCAGCGTCCCGTGTTGTTTCGGTGCTCCCGGTGCCGGCGGCGCCATCTCCTTGGCCGAGCGCGGCTTGGTCGGGTCGGCATCCGCCGGTTGATCCGGCTTGGGCTTGTTCGGCCCGGCCTCCGGCGCGGGGTCGGCCGCCTTCTCCTCCTGGAAGATGGAGGTCAGCGCGCAGTCGTTGATCCGGTTGTACAGGTTCACCGCGTCGTCGTCGCTCACCATCACCGGCACCCGCGCCCGGACCACGCCCTGATACGGGTTGTACCAGAACCCCGCCATGCCGTCGCTCACCGCCATCCTTACCGGCGGGTGCTGCAGCATCGCTTCGTCCGCCGACGCCACCTCCACCCACGGCCTGGCCGCCCCGTCAAGCAGCGTGTTCCGCGGGACCGTGGGCCGGTCGTCGAACCACGCCGGGCTCACCGTCACCGGCCACCCTCGCGAGTTCAACTCCGCCTTGCCCGTCGCCGCGCGGTACTTGATCTCCAGCACCAGCTGCCGCAGGTCGGCGCGGATGTGGTCCACCTGCTCCTCGCGGTCGCCCTGCTGGCGCTGCATGACCATGACGCCCGCCAGGATCCCCAGCGCCGTCACTAACGCCACGATGTCAAGCAACCACCGCATCGGCTACCTCGCGCGCGACCCTCCCCCTCGCTCCATCGGACCGCCGCACCCGCCCACCCAGCCCGCGCACCGACCGCCCCCGGCGCGCATTCCGTCTATTCTGTCTGCGCCGCCTGCGCGGCTCACCCACCCCCTCCCCGGCGCGGCGCGCCGGCGCCCCGAGATCCTCCCGATGACGACCATCTCCTCCCGCTCGCTCGCCTGCGGCATGCCGCTCATCGTCGAGTCCATTCCCGGCGTCCAGTCCGTCGCCCTCGAGTGGTACCTCCCCGCAGGGTCCGCCACCGACCCCGAGCCCCTCCAGGGGCTGAGCCCCATGTGGGCTGAACTGATCTTCCGCGGCAGCGCCGACCTGGACTCCCGCGCCCAGGCCGACGCGCTGGACCGCCTGGGCATCAACCGCGGCGCCGACGCCGGTACCTTCTACCTGCGCCTCAGCGCCACCCTCCTGGGCGACCGCCTGCTCGACGCCCTTCCCCTGATCGTGGACATGGTCCGCCGGCCGCGCTTCGACGCCGAGGCCATCGATCCCGTGCGCGACCTGGCGCTGCAGGCCCTGGAGTCCCTGGCGGATGACCCTCACGAGCGTGCCGCCCTGGCCCTGCGTGAACGCCACAACCCCGCCCCCATCAACCGTTCCGGCATGGGCACCCCGGAGGGCCTGGCGGCCATCACCCGCGACGACGTGGTGCGCGGCTGGGAGCGCCAGGTCCGCCCCATCGGCTCCATCCTGGCCATCGCCGGGCACGTGCCCGACTCCGCCGCCGTCGGCGCGCGATTGGACCAACTGCTGCACGGCTGGTCCGGGGCTTCGCCCACGGTCACCTGGTCCGACGCGCCCGCCAAGGGCACTTACCACCACATCGACGACAAGTCGTCGCAGGTGCAGATCGTCCTCATGCACGACGCGCCGCCCGAGCCGCATCCCGACTCCGTCCCCGAGCGGCTCGTCAGCTCCATCCTCTCCGGCGGGATGTCGGCGCGCCTGTTCACCGAGGTCCGAGAGAAGCGCGGGCTGTGCTACTCGGTCAGCGAGTCGTACTCGACCGACCGTGACTTCGGGCGCTGCACCGCGTACGTCGGCACGACGCCCGAACGCGCCCAGGAGTCGTTGGACGTGCTGCTGGCCGAACTCGAGCGCGTCAATACCCCCGACGGCCGCGCGGCCCCCGACGAGTTCGCCCGCTCCCTCGTCGGCATCAAGTCCCGCATCATCCTGTCGGGCGAGTCCACCGGCGCCCGCGCGGCCGCCCTGGCCGGTGACCAGCACAAGCTGGGCCGCCCCCGTTCGCTCGACGAGATCGCCCGCGATTACGAGACGCTCACCCTCGATCGCCTCAACGCCTACCTCGCCAGGCGCACACTGGGCCCGGCCACAATCGTCACGCTCGGCCCCACCGCGCTCAAGCGGCCCGCGTGACCGGTGGGACGGCTCTCCCGAGCCTGGTCTCCACTTCCTGAACCACCCATGCCCCACCTCCGTGACCTGCCGCCGTTGCTCCTGCCCTCGCCGCGCCGGATCACGCTCAGCGGCGAGCGCGTTGTCGTGACGCTGTCCGCCAAGCTGAAATCTGATATCTCAGACCCTGCCACTCCCCCATCCGTCTTCCTCAGCCCCTCCCCCGCCTCTGGCACCTCCCTCACCGCCGCCCTTGACCCCCGCGCCTCCGATCATCCCCAGGGCTACCGCCTCAGCATCGCCCCCGCCGCTCCCTTCATCCAGATCTCCGCCCCCACCGAGCGCGGCCTCCGGCACGCCGTAGCCACCCTCGCCCAACTCCTCCGCCAATACGGCGAACACCTGCCCTGCCTGGACCTCGGCGACGAGCCAACCTTCGCCACCCGCGGCGTCATGCTCGACATCTCCCGCGACAAGGTTCCGACCATGGCCTCACTCCGTCAGGCCGTCGACTTGTTCGCGTCGCTGAAGTTCAACCACCTCCAGTTGTACACCGAGCACACCTTCGCCTACTCCGGGCACGAGGACGCCTGGCGCGACGCCTCCCCGATCACGCCCGACGAGGCGCGGGAACTGGACGCCTGCTGCGGGGCCCGCGGCATCGACCTGGTGCCCAACCAGAACTGCTTCGGCCACCTGACCCACTGGCTCGGCCTGCCGCGCTACGCCCACCTGGCCGAGACGCACGGCGACTGGAAGTTCCTGGAGTGGCCGCGCTCCGGCCCTTTCTCGCTGTGCCCCACCGATCCACGCTCCATCGAGTTCGTGCAGGACCTGCTCGACCAACTCCTGCCGTGCTTCTCGTCCGGCCTTGTGAACATCGGCTGCGACGAGACGTTCGACGTCGGCTACGGGCGCTCGGCGATCGAGGTCGCCCGGCGCGGC
>JBGPGM010000198.1:0-5106 GCA_041483855.1 Phycisphaerae bacterium
CGTGCCCGTGGTGCTCATGGAGGCGATGGCCAAGGGGCTGGCGGTGCTGGCCACGAACGTCGGCGGCATCCCGGAACTCGTGGATCCGGGTGTCAGCGGCATGCTGGTCCCGCCGGGATCGGCCGGGGCACTGGCCGCGGGCCTGAGGGGCTTGGCGCAGGGCGGGCGCGCCCGGCTCGACGCCATGGGGCAGGCGGGGCGGCGCCGGATCCTCGCCGAGTTCTCGATCGACCAGGTGGGGACGCGGATGGCGGCGTTGTTCGAGCAGTACCTGGCCCGGGAGGAGGCGCCCACGCCGTCGGGCCAGGGCGCGCCGGCGTGGGGGCGTCCATGAGCGTTTTCGCGGCCGGCCGTCGTTACCTGCTCGTCTCGCCCGGGCGAAACGAGGCCCAGTTCATGCGCCGCACGCTCGACAGCGTCGCGGCTCAGAGCATCCCGCCGGCGCTGTGGGTGATCGTGGACGACGGTTCAACCGACGAGACGCCCCGTATCCTCGCCGAGTACGCGGCCAGGCACCCGTTCATCCGCGTGGTCCGTCGGGCCGACCGGGGCTCGCGCAGCGTCGGGCCCGGCGTCATCGAGGCGTTCTACGCCGGCTTGGACTCCGTGAGCATCGACGATTTCGACTACGTGTGCAAGCTGGACCTGGACCTGGACCTGCCCCCGCGGTACTTCGAGATCCTGATGCAGCGGATGGAGGCCGAGCCGCGCCTGGGGACGTGCAGCGGCAAGGCCTACTACCCGGGGCCGGGCAACGCGGGCGCAGACTTCCGTGGGCCGCTGATCAGCGAAGGGATCGGCGACGAGGTGTCGGTGGGGGCCAGCAAGTTCTACCGCGTCGCCTGCTTCGGGCAGATCGGCGGCTTCGTCCGCCAGGTCATGTGGGACGGCATCGACTGCCATCGCTGCAGGATGCTCGGGTGGCTGGCGTGCAGTTGGGACCAGCCCGACGTGCGATTCATCCACCTGCGCCCGATGGGTTCGAGCCAGCAGGGGATATGGAAGGGGCGTATGCGCCACGGTTATGGCCAGTATTTCATGGGGACGGGCTTCGTCTACATGAGCGCCAGCGCCGTGTACCGCCTCTTAAGCCCGCCCGTGGTGATCGGGGCGGTGGCGAGCTGGTGGGGCTTCGTCACCAGCATGCTCGCCCGCAAGCCGCGCTACGAGGATGCCCGGTTCCGCGCCTTCCTGCGGCGGTTCCAGTGGGAGGGGCTGCTCTATGGCAAGGCCGCGGCCGCGCGGCGAGCCAATGAACGGCAGGCAGGTGTTTGGAATCCGGCGATGGTTCCGCGGGCGAGCGCGACCGGAGACGCGCACCCACCCGCGCGATACCCTGAGCGGGCAGCGGGGACCTGAACTCCGGGGCCAGAACCCATACAAGGAAATGGACCGCGCATGACTCCATTCGATGCCCTCAAGAGCAAGTTCGTTTCGGGTGACGCCCTGGTGGGCATCATCGGCCTGGGGTACGTCGGCCTGCCGCTGGCGCATGCCCTGCACGAGGGCGGGCTGCGCATCCTCGGTTTCGACATCGACCCCGCCAAGATCGAAGCGCTCGCCGCGGGACGCAACTATCTCAAGCACCTGGGCAGCGAGATGACCACGGTGCTCTCCAAGAGTCCTCGATTCCAGGCCACCGCGGACTTCGCGCGCCTGGCGGAGCCTGACGCGATCATCATCTGCGTCCCGACCCCGCTGGGGCGGCACCAGGAGCCGGACCTCGCCTACGTCCTGAACGCGGCGCGGGACTGCGGGCGCACGCTGCGGCGCGCCCAGTTGATCGTGCTGGAGTCCACCACGTACCCCGGCACGACCCGCGACGACCTCCTCCCGGCCATGCTCGGGGCGCGCCCGGCCGGCGCCGAGCCGCTCCAATCCGGGCGCGACTTCTTCGTCGCGTTCTCGCCCGAGAGAGAGGACCCCGGGCGCAAGAGCCACACTACCAAGACCACTCCCAAGCTCGTCGGAGGGCTGGACGCTCCCTCGTCCGAACTGGCCACACTGCTGTACCAGCGGGCCCTCGATCGCGTCGTCACGGTGTCGTCGGCCGAGGTCGCCGAGGCCGCCAAGGTCCTCGAGAACGTTTTCCGCGCCGTGAACATCGCCCTCGTCAACGAACTCAAGATCATCCTCACCCCGATGGGCATCGATGTCTGGGAGGTGATCGACGCCGCCGCCACCAAGCCCTTCGGCTTCATGCCCTTCTACCCCGGGCCGGGCCTCGGCGGGCACTGCATCCCGATCGACCCTTTCTACCTCACGTGGAAGGCCCGCGAGGTCGGCAAGCCCACCCGCTTCATCGAGCTGGCCGGCGAGATCAACACCGGCATGCCCCATTACGTGGTGGACCGCGTGGGCGCGGCCCTCAACGACGAGGGCAAGTCGGTGCGCGGCGCCAATGTCCTCGTCTGCGGCCTGGCCTACAAGCCGAACGTCGACGATACCCGCGAGACCCCGGCCGCGGAGATCATCGAACTCCTGTCCGACCTGGGCGCGGCCGTGACGTACCACGATCCGCACGTTCCCGTCTTCCCGCCCATGCGCCGGCACGCCATCGAGATGCGCTCCGTCGATCTGACCCCGCAGACTCTCAAGGCCGCCGACTGCGTCGTGATCGTGACCGACCACGCGGCGATCAACTGGCGGCGCATCGCCGAATCGGCCCGCCTGGTCGTGGACTCGCGGAACGCTATGCGTGGGCTGCACAACGTCGGCGCCCGGATTGTCAAGGCGTAGCCGGTCGCGCCCGCCCAACCCATGCCCCGGCCGGCCCGAATCCGACTGCTCGGCGCCGAGATCGACGTGCTCAGCCAGAGCGGGACGGTCGAGTACATCGCCGGCAGCCTGAGCGCGGGGACCGGCGGCTGGGTGATCACGCCGAACCTGGACATTCTCCGCCGCCTGGTGCGCGACCCTGGTTTCGCCGATCTGTGCGCGGGCGCGACGCTGCGGTTGGCCGACGGGATGCCCCTGGTCTGGGCCAGCCGTCTGCGGCGCACGCCCCTGCCCGAGCGCGTCGCGGGCTCTGACCTGATCTGGCTCTTGTGCGAGCGGGCCGCCAAGGACGGCCGGTCGGTCTTCTTGCTCGGGGGCAACCCCGGCGCGGCCGGGGCGGCCGCGCAGCGATTGCCGCAGCGATACCACGGTCTGCGGATCATCGGTACCGAGTGCCCGGCGATCGGGTTCGAGGACGACCCGGCGTACATGGACGACCTGACCGCGCGGCTGGTCGGCCTCAAGCCCGACGTCGTGTTCGTCGCTCTCGGCTCGCCCAAGCAGGAGCGCCTGATCTCGAGGTTCTGCCCGCTTCTGCCCGCCACGTGGTTCCTCGGGATCGGCGTGACCTTCAGTTTCGTGAGCGGCGAGATCTCGCGGGCGCCGCGGTGGATGCGGCGAGCCGGGCTCGAGTGGGTCCATCGGCTGGCCCAGGAGCCTGTCCGGCTGGGCAGGCGGTACCTCGTGGACGGTATCCCCTTTGCCGTCCGCCTCCTGGCGGCGTCCCTGTGGGAAGGACTGCATCCGCCCAAGGCAACGCGAGCCCAAACGCGGGATTGAGCGTATGCGCGAGCATCCCGCCCGCCCGGGGAGAGCGGTCCACTCGCCCCGCCCACCCGTGCCGCGGGCTCCCAGTCGCCGGTTGTTTGGGGGAACCTTGCCGTGTTCGCGGGCCGGACAGCAGCACAATCGCACGGCGATGGCCCGTGGCCGTACCGGAGCGTTGTATAGTCGTGGGTGCCTTATCGATTCTGACAACACGCCGGATACGGGAACCGATAGGGCGCGATCCGGGTTGCCCGGGTTGGACGCGAGGGGCTGCAGAGGTCCGAGAATGGTTGGTGGCCAGCAAGACCTATTCGCGACGATGCGAACGCCGCCGCCGCGGCTGCCGGAAGTGATCCCCCAGTTGAGCCAGCGCCCTTACCCGCATGCGTCGATCGCGTCCGGCCTGCGTGCCGTCATCCTCATGGCCGGTTCGGTCCGCGAGAGCACGTTCAGCCGAGCCATCGGGCGCTCGCTGCTCGACCTTCCACTCCGCCAGGGCTGGTCGGTGCTCGATGAGTGGGCCGCCCAGGGCGCGACCCTTGCCGCCGGCGCCCCCGTCACCCCGTTGCCGCTGCGCGTTCTGATCAACCGCGACTCGCGGACGCCCAAGACACTGCCCGAGCAGGCCGGAACGACCCTGAGCGTCGAGTTCGATCGCCAGGAGTTCCGCGGTACCGGAGGTCTGCTCCGCGATCTCGTCGCGGACTACCGGCCGGACGACCTGATCCTCGTCGCCAACGCCAACCAGGTGCTGCATCGGCCGCTGCCGGACCTGGTGAGCATGCTCATGGCGGCCATGGGCGACGTCGCCCTGCTGGCGGGGGCCGACGGCACGCCCTTCGGCCTCAGCCTGATCCGGTGCAGCGCGCTGGCGAGCATCAAGTCCAAGGGCTTCGTTGACCTCAAGGAGCAGGCGTTGCCGGCTATCGCCGCGGCGTTCGATGTGCGGGTGGCCACACATCCTGGCACGGCGGTGACCGCGGTGAGAACGCTGGAGACCTACCTCGGTGCGTTGCGCCGGCTGCACAGTCTGGGCCGGGCCCCCGACGCGCCGGAGGATCCCTTCGGCGAGGACTGGTTCCGGACGTTCGGGATCGTGGAGGACGGAGCCGTGGTCCACGAGTCGGCCCGCGTGCACGACTCGGTGGTGCTGCGGCACGCCCACGTTGGCGCGGGAGCGGTGCTCGTGCGTTCGCTGGTGTGCGAGAGCGCCCGGGTGGGCCCGGGGCAGGTTGTCCTCGACGATGTGGTCACCGCAGAGCCGACGCCGGACAGGGGAGCCGCCCCATGATGCCCCGGTGGCTGACCAGGCAGGGCTGGACCGCCTGGGATGCGGTGGCGGCGCTCGTGCTCGGGGCCGCCGGAGTCTGGCTGACGCGTACCGCCTGGGCGGACATCACGCACATCGCGTCGGTGGACGAGGAAGAGAGCCACATTTTTCTCGTGCCGATCATCGCCATCTGGATGTTGTGGGCGCGCCGCCTGCGCCTGCGCAGCTGCCCGCCCGGGGGCCGGTACGTCGGCCCGATCGCCGTCGCCGGCGGTTGGATCCTGTGGTTC
>JBGPGM010000199.1:0-5004 GCA_041483855.1 Phycisphaerae bacterium
GAGGGCGGCCTGGACGGCGATGCGGGCGGTCTCCTGGTCGCGGATCTCGCCGACGAGGACGACGTTGGGGTCCTGGCGCAGGATGGAGCGGAGCGCGCCGGCGAAGGTCATGCCGATCTCGGTGTTGACCTGGACGTGCCGGACCATGGGCAGGCGGATCTCGACGGGGTCCTCGATGGTCATGAGGTTGCGGTCGGGGGTGTTGAGCCGCTTGAGGGCGGTGTAGAGGGTGGTGGTCTTGCCCGAGCCGGTGGGGCCGGTGGCCAGGATCATGCCGTAGGGGGCCTCGACGGCGTGCTCGAAAGCGGCGGTGGCGTCGGCGGGGAAGCCCAGCTCGCTGAAGCCCTTGATCGCCGAGGTGGGCGTGAGCAGGCGCATGACGGCGTTCTCGCCGCAGACCGTGGGGATGACACTCAGGCGGACGTCAACCGTGCGGGTGCCGTGGGAAAACCGGAACTTGCCGTCCTGGGGCCGCCGGGTCTGGGTGAGGTCGAGGTTGGCCATGACCTTGAGGCGCTGGACCAGGCCGGAGTGGGCGGCCAGGGGCGGGCCCTGGCGTGCCTGGAGCGCCCCGTCGATGCGGTAGCGCAGGTGGAGTTCGTGCTCGTCGGGGCCGAGGTGGACGTCCGAGGCGCCCTGGTCGACCGCCTGCGCGATGATATGGTTGATCGCCGCGACGATCGGCTCGTCCCCGGTGGTGAAGCCGCTGCCGGGCGCGGTGGGGGCGGCCTCGGCGACGACGCCGCCACCTGCCAGGGAGTAGGCCCGGTTGATGAGGGCCCTGAGGGTCTCGGGCTCGCACAGGACGGGCTCGACCTCGGCCTTGAGCAAGGCCCGCAACTGGTCCACGGCCTTGAGGTCGAGCGGGTCCTCCATGGCGACGGTGACGAACTTGCCCAGGTTGAAGAGGGGATAGGCGACGAAGCGGTCGGCAACGGTGCGCGGCAGCAGCTCCGCGTTGCGGATGTCGACGTCGTAGTCCTTGAGTTCGACGTACGGGCACTCGCAGATGGTGGCGCGGGCGATGGCCACGTTGCGATGGGAGACGAGCCCGAGGGCTACCAGGGCCGCGCTCTTGGGCACGTGTTGCTCGGCGGCGTGCTGGAGGGCGCGGGACAGGGCCTCCGGCGCGACCAGACCGTCCTCCACGAGGGAGGCAACGACAAACTCGTCGTAGTCATGCACAGGCGGCCTCCCCGGTGGCAGAAGGACCCTTGGCGGGACCGGGCGCCCCCGCGGGATCGCAAGCTGCAAGGAGGCGCGACACATCCACCGCCTCGGTGAAGGCCGCGCCGAGGTAGTACGTGGGCTCGCGACCGAGCATGGTGACGCGCTGGACGCGCACGGTGGCCTGGAAGAAGGCGTGGCCGGCGGGGCCCGTCTTGGCGGGCTGGCCGCCCGGCGCGGGGAGGGTCACGCGCAGCGCCAGGTGGCAGGTCTTGGGGAAGAAGACGGTGGTGCGGAGGCCGACGCCGCCGCGGCTGATGTCCACGAGCTGGGCGGGCACGCCCAACTCGGTCTGGAGGGCGGTTTGGGAAAGCGTGATCCCGCGGGCGCTGGCGGGCGCAACATTGAGATGCGCTGGGAGCGAGCATTCCCGTCGCTCGTGCTCGCGGACGGTAAGTTCTCTCGAACTGGGGGGCATGGCGGCGGGCTCCGGCGGGCGGACTGATCGACCCGCGTCGAAGATCGGCCGTTCCCGGACGTGGGTTGAGCCGGGCAAGATGGGAAGGGAGGGCGATCGGCTCCGGACGTGCCGGCGTTGGCGTCAGCGTGCCGGCGGCGGGGCCGAATGGGAATACGGGCTCCCGGCCAGGTCGAGCGTGGTCGATCGGCCGTCCAAGGTCGCCTCGAGGATGACGGGCGTTGGGAGGGCTCCGGCTCCGGCGGGGAAGGAGTCCGAGAAGTCGAGGGTCCAGGCGTGCTCCACCACCTGGGCGGGGATGAGGCGCCCGGCGGCGCGAAGGACGACGGCGGCGCGGGGGGTCACCTCGCCGGCGAGCACGGTTCCTTCCTTATGAGTCAGCGCGACGAAGGGGCGGCCGTCGGCCAGGCTGCGGTGGTAGGCGGTCAGAGCGTCGAGGTCGCGGCGGGGGAGCGACGCCTGGGCCGGTCCGGTGACCATCTCGCGCACGACGCGCGCGAGGTCGGCGTCGGTGCGCTGGGCCGCGAAGCCCTCGCCGTAGAAGGAGCCGTACTGGCCGTGGCAGCGGGCGCAGGATTGGTTGAAGAAGGTGAGGGGTCCGACAGCGAGGGGCTCGGCGAGAGCGAGCGCTGGTGCCGGGGCGGCGTCGGGGGCGTGCGCGGGTGCGACCTGGGTGCGGCAAGCCGCGCCCGGACGGGCGCACGCGCCGGTCAGCAGGGCGGCACCCACGGCGACGGCCTGCAGCGCGGCGGCGCGGCGACTACGACTTCCTGCCCACATACCTGATCCGGTAGACCCGGCCCGGCTGGTCGCTGCTGAAGAGGATCGAACCGTCTGGGGCCTGCACGCAATCGACCGGACGGGCCAGGATGGCCTGGTTGCCCGGATCGAGCGTGCCGACGATCTTGAGCAGGCCGTAGGGGTGACCCTGGTCGAACAGCACGCGGGCGATGCAGTAGCCGACGCGGTCAGTGCTGTTCCACGAGCCGTGGCAGGCGATGAAGAGGTCGCCGCTGTGGTCGGCCGGCAACCCGCCGGTCTTCCGGTTGACCTCGGGGTCGATCCACGTGAAGCCGTTGGTCGCCCAGTGGGCATGCACGCACCACTCGGGCGCGATCGTGCGGGCGGCCAACTCGTGGATGTCCGGGCGGTCCAGGTATTCGTAGCGCGGCACGCGGTTGCCGACGACGAAGGGATGGCCGTAGAAGCCGCCCTCGGTGTAGCGGTTGAGTTCGTCGGGCGGATTCAGGTCCGTGACGGGCTGGTCGCCCTCCTTATCGCCGACGCGCTGGCCGAACCAGTCGGACCCGTGGTCGAGGCCCCAGACCTCCTGGGTGCCCGGGCGCAGGCGGAGTTTCTCGGTGTTGCGCAGCCCGGCGGCGAAGAGCCGCTTGTTGGATCCGTCCAGGTCGAAGCGCCAGATCTTCTCGCGCTCGGTGGCGGAAAGGTCGCTGATATTGCCGCCGTCGCCGATCGAGGTGTAGATCGAGTCGGCGGTGACCAGGAGCGAGCGCCACCAGTGGGCGCCGCCGCGCGGCAGCGAGCCTGGCGCGATGACGTCGATGACCTCGTCGGCCTTGAGGTCGCCATCGGTGTCGCGGGCACGGTGGATGGAGCCGGAGGTGGAGAACCAGAGCCAGCCCGGCGCGTTGGCTCCGGACTTGTCGGGCACGAAGCACATGCCGTGGACGGTGGCCTTGCCGGTGATGAACTCGGCGCGCGTCTCGTAGACACCGTCGCCGTCGGCGTCACGCAGGGCGATGATGTCGCCGCGGTCGGGACGGGAGACGTAGAGGGTGCCTCGGTCGTCGATCTCCAGGAAGCGGGCGGAGGGGAGGTTGGCAACGGCAACGCTGACCTGGTAGCCGTCGCGAACGGTGAACCTGGCGAGTTCCGGGGCCGCGGCGTTCAGCGCGGCGGCCGCCGGGGGGGCGCCGCCATTCTGCGCGAGGGTACGCGCGGCAAGGGCGAGCGCGCACAAGGGGATGACACACGTCGGTTTCATGCACGAAGTCTCCTCGCCCGGCCGGCGCGGATGGCGACCTCCGGGCCACACTCTATCTACTTGGCAACGCCGAGACGTGTGCGCAGCCAGGCAGCGATGTCGTCGAGCACGGCGGGGCCGATGGTGCAGTTGATGCGGCCGTACTCGTCCTCGAAACCGCCGCTGCACGGCTGGAAGAGGTGGTTGACGCCGGGGATGACGCGCGTGGTCACGTCCCCGCTCGGCGCGGTGTGGAGCGCCGTGTCCACCTCCGGCAGGTTGTCGGCCGTCGTCACGATCAGGTCCATCGAGCCGCCCAGGGCCAGCACGGGGCAACGGACCTTGGCCAGCGCCCGGCGCGGGTCGGCGTTGAGGAAGGAACGGACGCGAGCGTTGTTGAAGCGGCCGTAGCGCTCGGCGGCGATCTCCTGCACCTGGTCGTCGGTCATCTGGCCGCCATCGCCGCGCTTGGCCTGGGAGATGGACCGGATCTCGGCCTCGATGGCGGCGCGGACGGGCTGCTCGTCGGCGCCGGCGGCGACGAGTTCGAGGACGCGCCCGAGCAGGTCGGCCCGGGCCTGGATGTACTGCGGGTCCTCGCCCAGGGCCTCCAGTTGCCGGCGCTCCCGGGCCAGGAGCACCTGCCGGCCGGGCAGCCCGGGGGGGGCGAGCAGGACAAGCGCGGCGACACCCTGGCCTTGCGCCGCGGCGTGCGCTGCGGCGGAAGCCCCTTCGCCGCGACCGATGACGCCGATGCGCTTGGGATCGATGCCGGGTTGAGCGGCGAGCATGGTCAGGGCGCCGAGGGTGTCGCCGGCGGCGGCGTCGATGGTCGATTCGTTGAAGGTGCCGGCGGAAGCGCCCACGCCGCGGTCGTCCGAGCGCAGGACCGCGACGCCGTGCCGAACGAGCAGGTCGGACAGGACGAGGGACCAGGGGTGGGTGGCCTCGTCCTGGTCTCGTGAGCGCGGGCCGGAATCGGCGATGAGGATCATGGCCGGGTGCGGGCCGTCGCCGGCAGGGATGGCCAGCGTGCCGGCGAGCGTCGTGCCGTCGTCGGCGTTCGTGTAGACGACGTCACGCTGGGTGTAGGGGAGCGGGGCGCGCGGGCGCTGCGGGCGCGACGGGATCGCGGTCAACGCCTCGTCGCGGGTGATGCGCCACATCCGTAGGGGCAGGGGCTGCACGCGCGCGAGCATGACGGTGCCCGCGCCGGTGTCGGCCTTGGGCTCGCGGCGCACCTCGAAGACATTGTCGGCGGGCGGGCCGGGGCTCAGGAAGCGGAAGGCTGTGTCGGTATGCTCGACTTCCTTGAGAGCGACGGCAAAGGCGCCGGGGACGCCGGGCGCCGGCGGGATGTCCAGCGTGGCCGACC
>JBGPGM010000200.1:0-4974 GCA_041483855.1 Phycisphaerae bacterium
ATTACGGGCGTCTTACTGCGCCAGTCGTGGGGGTAGGAGTGGGTGAACGTGTGGTCGTAGAAGAGGTGGCCGCTATCGCGCAGGCGCTGGGTGATCTTGGGGTTGGCGTCCCAGACGCTCAGGCCGCGCAGCCACTCCGGGGCGGTGTCGTCGTACGTGCCGTCGGCGCGGACGGGGCAGTAGATGGGCAAGCCCACGCGCAGGCCGGTCTGGTAGTCCTCGGTGCCGTGCCCGGGCGCGGTATGGACGAGCCCGGTGCCGTCCTCGAGCGTCACGTAGTCGGCGGCGACGAGACAGAACGGGGTGAAATCGAACGAGGTCTCGCGCTCCCTGGCGAACGCTGGCGATGCCGTGCCGTCGGACGCGGCATCCAGGAACGGGTGGCGGTACCGCAGGCCGACAAGCTGGTCGCCCGTGGCCGTCGCCAGGACCTCAACATCTTCCACCCGCGCGGCCTTGACGAGCCGCTCCACGGCCCCGGCGGCCACGACCGTCACCGTCCCGTCCATTCGAACCAACGCGTACTGGAACTTTGGGTTGACGGCGACGGCGAGGTTGGCCGGGAGCGTCCAGGGCGTTGTCGTCCAGATCATGAAGCACGGCGTCTGGCGCGGGCGCGCGGGCGGCCTTTCTTCGTCTGATCCGTCTTGCTCCGTGTCCTCCGTGCTCTCCGTGGGGGGTTCCTCCGGCAGGCCGAAGGCGTCGTACACCGCCTTGGCGTCCGCGGCCTCGAAATCCACGTAGACCGAGGTGTCCTGCCGGTCCTCGTACTCCAGTTCCGCCTCGGCGAGCGCCGTCTGGTTGGCGATGGACCAGTGCACGGGCTTGAGGGCGCGGTAGACCAGGCCCTGCTCGAGCAGGCCGGCCAGGACCTCGAGCGTCGCGGCCTCGTACTCGGGGGACATCGTCAGGTACGGGTGCTCGTAGTCGGCCAGCGTGAGCAGGCGGCTCATCTGCTGCGTCTGGAGTTTGACAAACTTCTCGGCGTACTTCTGGCACTCGCGCCGGACGGCCATGCGCCGCTGGTCGGGCGTGAGCGCGTCCAACTTGGCGGCCTTGCCGCTGTCGAGAAGTTCGGTCATCACCTTGTGCTCGATGGGCAGGCCGTGGCAGTCCCAGCCGGGGACGTAGGGGCAGTCGAATCCCATCGCGGTGCGCGAGCGGGCCACGAAGTCCTTGAGGCACTTGTTCATCATGTGCCCCATGTGGATGGAGCCGTTGGCGTAGGGGGGACCGTCGTGGAAGAGGAAGCGGTCACGCCCGGTGCGGGCCTGGCGCGTGAGGGCGTACAGATCCATGTCGGCCCAGCGCTTCAGGGACTTTGGCTCGTTCTGGACGAGGTCGGCCTTCATGGGGAAGGGCGTCTTCGGCAGGTTGAGCGTGCCCTTGTAGCCCTTGGCGGCGCCGTCCTTGGTCGGCGGCGCGTCAGCGGCGCTGACCGGGCTCGGGGTGGGGGGTGGGCGGGTCATGGCGAGGACTCCAGCGCCGGGGCCTGAGTGGCCGGGCCGCGGCGCGTCGTTCGGGGGTTGCGGGATGGGATGGTAGCGGCAAGAGGCGACGGCTCGGTTCGTCACGCCCCGCGGGGCACGTCGCCGCTGTCGGATCCGGGTCAGATGCGTGATGATCCGTTCAAGCGACAGCCGCGGCCGGGCCCTCAGCGGGGCCTGGTAATCGAGATGCGGCGGAAGTGGCGGGCGGTCGCTTGCATGGGGATCTCGGGAGAACTGTAGATCGGCCCGGCGAGTGGTCAAGTCCAGCCCGCGGCGCCCGGTGCCCCGTTCCCTGTGCCATCACTTGTGCTCGAAGATGCTCTGCGTGCGCAGGACCAGGCCGCCTTGGGCGATGAGGTGGTAGCTCTGGGCGTGGACCTCGCGGTTGTGGCGCTGCAGGTCGAGCATGGTCATGCACCTGCCGGCGTCGGGGTCGGTCCACTTGTGGGTGAGGCCGTTGATCTCCTTGCCGAAGTCGACGAGTTCGTTGTAGGTAGCGGTGTAGAGGTTCTCGGTGAGGGTCTCGGTCTGGACGGTGGTGACGTACTTGACGCGTTCCTTGGCGAACTTGTGCTCGAAGTCCTTCTCGCCAGCACAAGGGAACGCGGTGACGGCGCCCTCGGTGGGCAGACCGCTCTCCTGGTCGGTCACGAGTTCGCAGGCGCAGAAGCCGTTGAGGCGGAAGCGGAGCAGGTGCGCCCCCGGCATGACCCAGGCCTCGAAGTCGTAGCCGCCGTGGACGAGGCTCCGGCGTGCCATGAGGGGGAACAACTCTGGGTGGAGGGCTCGCTTGTAAAGGACCAACTGATACGTTTGGAGGCTATTCGGCTTCGTCGGAAGGTTCATCGATTGTCCTTCGGTCCCGCAGACCATGGGGGAGCGCGCTGGACGGAGCATCGCGGTTCCGTCCATGGCCCGATATCTGCACGCTTGGGGAACTCACGGCCGATGCTTCCTATCGGCACCACCCGTCGCGAGTGCTGCATTCTTACCGAAGTCTTGACAGACCGCAAGCCCAAACTCGCAAGAAATGCACCCAACCGGTGAGATAGTCCTTGCGCATGCCCACAATGGGTTGTGGGAGCGCGCACTTTCGCTCCTCGGGGCTTCCGCCAGCGTCAATTTACCCACCAGTTCAGAGGGGGTGTCGGTCGCCTCGTACGACCCCCGGGTTCAACTCGGCCTGCTCCGTAGGCTAGGCCGGCGGGCGAGGTTGGATGCGATTAGTTACGCTCTGGCAGCCGCTTCGGATGCCGAAGCGGAGGTTTTCGCCGCCGAGTTGGTCGAGTTGGCAGCGCGCGACGTGTCGGGGCTGGGGTTGAGGGAACTGGCGAAGCGATGGTGCCGGCTGCCGGAGAGTGCGCGGCTGCCGGCGCTGATCCTGGGTGCGGGCGGCGCATCGGCCGGGGCCCATCCGAGGTGCACGGGCGAGACCTGGGGGGACATCGTGCCGGGGCTGCTGGCGGATGCGGACCCTCGGGTGCGGTGCTCCGCGGCAAGGCTGGCCGGCGAAGCGGGGGATCCGATGCTGGCGGCACCGCTGGTGTCGCTGCTGAGTGACCAGAATCCGCACGTGCGTGATGCGGCCGAGCGCGCGTTGACGGCGCTGACGACGATGGCGGAGGACCGGGAGCGCCAGGGCATGGCGCCGTGGCGGGCAGCGGTCCATCGAGCGCTGGGAGCGGCGGTGGAGGCGTACCCCGAACACCGGCGCAAGGGGGTGCTGGCGGCGGCGGCGCGGGTGCTTGGCACGCCGGCGGGGTGGCGCGGAGCGGACCCGAGCCTGCGCGAGTGGCTGGCGGATGAGTCGCACCCAGCGCAGATGTCCATGCGGTCGGTGATCCGGCGCGGCCAGGGACCGGGGATGCGGACGGTGGCGTGGCAGTGGCTGACGCTGCGGGCGGTGTCGTCGGCGTGCCTGGAGAGATTGGCGGCTCGCACGGCCGATGTTGCCGAGCACGAGGCGGTGCTCTCGCGGATCCACCTGCTGGGCCATCCGCGCCGGCTGGCGGCGCTCGAGAGACTCGGGCGGTCGTCGCGCCGGGTCAGGATCGGCGACGCCGCGCCGAGCGCGGCAATGGTGCCGCAACTGTCGGGCGCGTCCAGGGCGGCGCTGCCGGCGTGGTTGGCGGCGCTGTCCAACTCGGCGGCGGCGGCGGCGCGCCCGGAGGGGCCGGGGCTGCTGGTGGCGGACGCGAGCGCGGCCGTGCGGCACGCGGTAGTCCGCGCGGGACGGGGGGCGGCGCTGGCGCCGGCGTACGAGACCGATCTGTGCTTCGACGGGGACGAACGGGTGGCGCGGGGCGCAGCGCTGACGGTCGCGCGAGGGGCGCTGGCGGGGACGCGCCGGGGCGTGGCGGGGCCGGAGGACATGGAATACCGGCGGACCCTGGGGCATCTGCGGCGGTCAGCGCACCCGTACGTGCGGGGGCTGGCGCGCCGGTTGATGGAGCACCTGGACCCCTGGGAGGCGTCGAGCGGGGCGTCGCGCGTGGCGGCACGGCGGTGGCACGCGGCGGACCCAGATGGGTTCATAGCGCGGCTGCGCGAGCGGATCGGCGGGGGGACGGCGGAGGAAACGGTGCGAGCGATCATGCTGGCGCGCCGGATGAGGCTGGCGGGCCGGGTGGAACTCGAGTTGTTGACGGTGGTGAGCCGGGCGGCGAGCGAGGCACCGTCGGTGGCGACTGCGGTGATGGCGCTGGCCGAGGTGGCTACGGCGGCGTCGTCGGCGGCGGTTGGGGCATGCGTGCGGCACGTGGACGATCGCGTGCGGGCCAACGCGGTAGAGGCGTTGGTGCGGCGGGCACGGCACGGGTGCGGTGAGGTGGGCGCCGAAGGCCTAGAGGCGGTGCTGATGGAACTCCGAGCGGACTCGGGCCACCGTGCGAGGGCCAACGCGGTGCGGGGGCTGTTGCTGGGCGCGGGGGCCCAGCACGCACCAGACGCGGGCGCGGGCGCGACGGCCCTGGCGGCGATACTGGAGGACCCGCGGGCGGGGCACCGGCTGGCGGGAGTGTGGCTGAGCGAGCGGCTTGTCACCGAGGACCTGGGGGCGCGCTGGGATGACTTGGTCGGGCGGATAGCGGAACTGGTCCGGTCGGACGCGGACGCGGCGGTGCGCCGGCGCGCCCAGCGGTGCGCGCGGCTGCTGCTGGCACGGATGCGGAGTGGATGGTCGGTTCGGTCGGGCGTGCTGACGGGGAGCCCGGTGGAGGCGCTGGTATGAGCGGGCACGAGGGAGAACTGGTCAGGCCCGGGGTGCTCCCGGCTGGTGCAGCGGGGTCGGGCCTGGGCGGATGGGTCCTGCCGGGCCTGCTCGGCGGGGCGTTGGCGATTGCGTGCGTCGGGGCGGCGGTGTGGCTTCGGCGGCGACGGATCGGGCGCGACCCGGCGGGGCACGCGTTCCGGGTCGTGTCGCGCCGGCTGCGGTTGAGCCGGGCCGAGCGGGCGCGAGTGGTGGAACTGTCCAGGGCGCACGGGC
>JBGPGM010000201.1:0-4964 GCA_041483855.1 Phycisphaerae bacterium
CTGGACTTCGCCGGTGCGGCTGTTCCAGCGCGACAAGCGGCCGCCCAGGCCGCTGCTGTAGACGATGTCGGGATCGGTCGGGTCGGGGATGGCGTGATCCCGCTCGTCGCCGCCGATGGGATGCCAGTCGCGGAAGCTGATGGCGCCGTGATCGCCGCGGCTCGCGATGCCCACCGAGCCGCTCTCCTGCTGCCCTCCGTAGACCCAATACGGAAAGCGGTCGTCCGTGGAGACGTGGTAAAGCTGCGCCGTCGGCTGGTTGTACCAGCTGCTCCACGTCTCGCCGGCATTGACGCTGATGGTCGCTCCCTGGTCGCCGGCGAGCAGGATAATCTCAGGGTGCAGCGGGTTGATCCAGATGGTGTGGTAGTCGTCGCCCCCCGGCGAGCCCTTGATGCAGGTGTACGTCTTGCCCGCGTCGGTCGAGCGGTAGGTGCTGGTGTTGGCGACATAGACGATGTCCGGGTTCTTCGGGTCCACGCGCACCTCGGCGAAGTCGCTGCCGCGACCCCACAGCCGTCCGTCGGTGCTCACCCGCGTCCACGATTCGCCCGCGTCATCGGATCGGTAGATGCCCCCCTGCTGCGGCGAGTCCACCGTGGCGTAGATCCGCTTGCGGTCGGTGGGCGCGATGGCAAAGCCGATGCGCCCGAGGCCCTGCTCGGCGGTCGGGAGGCCCGTGGTGAGCTGCCGCCACGTGGTGCCGCCGTCGGTGGACTTGTAGAGCCCGCTGCCCGGACCTCGCCACGACCCGTTCTCCCACGGCCCCTGGCGCGACTCCCACAGGTCGGCGTAAACGGTGTTCGCGTCGTCGGGGTCGAAGGCGAGCGCAACGGCTCCCGTGTCCGGATCCTTATAGAGGACACTCTCCCACGTCGCCCCGCCGTCCAGCGATCGGAAGACGCCGCGCTCCAAGTTGGCCCCGTACGGGTGCCCCAGCACCGCGACGAACACGCGGTTGGCGTCACGAGGGTCCACGATGATCGAGGCGATCTGCTGGCCATCCCGCAACTGCAGGTGCCGCCACGTCGCGCCGCCATCGTCGGAGCGGTACATCCCGTCGCCGGTCGACAGGTCGGGTCGCTGCAGGCCCTCTCCGCTGCCGACGTAGAGCACATTCGGGTCCGACGGCGCCACCGCGACCGCGCCGATCGATCCGGTCGGCTGATCGTCGAAGATCGGCGTCCACGTGCGCCCGGCGTCGGTCGTCTTCCAGACCCCGCCGTTGTTGACCCCGATGTAGAACGTGTTGGGCTGTTCCGGGACGCCAGCCGCCCCGACCGTGCGCCCGCCGCGGTGCGGCCCGATGCAGCGCCAGCGGAGACACTCGTAGGTGGCGGGATCGACCTGGGCGAGGACGAGTGAGACAACGGTCATGGCTGCAAGCATGAGCGGTTTATAGTGGGATTGCGGGGAAGGTGTCAAAGATCGGGGTGCGGACCCATCGGGCGCGATCGGCTGGGCAGAGCGGGCCGACCATGGCATACTGGCGTCATGAAGCGGACAACAATCACGCGGGCGGCCATCGCCCTGGCATGTGGCGCGATCCTCGGCGCCGGGCGGGTTGCAATCGCCCAGGGACCGGAACCCGCCACCGAGCGCACGCCCACCCTCGCGGCCTGGGAATCGCTGCACTACGGCATGTTCATCCACTTCGGGATCTCGACGTTCTTGGGAGACGAGTGCCCCGGGGGCCAGACCAACGCGGCGGATTTCAATCCGTCGGCGCTGGACGTGGAGCAATGGGTGCGCGTGGCGCGGGACGCGGGGATGACCTACGCCGTGCTCACCACCAAGCACTGCACGGGGCACTGCCTGTGGCCGAGCCGGCTCACGGACTTCACCGTGCAGGCCAGCCCACTGAAACGGGACGTCGTCGGCGAGTTCGTCGCCGCGTGCCGGAAACACGCGATAAGGCCCGGGTTCTACTACCTCCTGGGGTGGGACGGGCGCCATCAGCCGCGGATGACGCCCCAGGAATACGAGGCCTTCTGCACGGGGCAACTCACGGAGTTACTGACCGGCTACGGACCGATCCAGCAGGTGTTCCTCGACATCCCGTTCGACACGGGGCCGGACATGGCCGGGGTGCTGTCGCGGCTGTACGCGCACGTCAAGGCCTTGCAACCTGACTGCCTGGTGCTGCCGAACCAGGCGTTCACGGATGGGAGCCGCGTGGCCAGCGAGCGGCCGACGTGGATGCACAAGGACTGCGGCAAGGGGCCGGTGCCGATCTGGCCGCGGGACCTGATAGACGGCGAGCGCACGCTGCCGCCCGCGGGCGGGCATGAGTCACGGATCGAGTTCGGCGGCAAGACCTACTACCTGCCGATGGAGGTGTGCGACACGCTGGGGGAGAGCTGGTTCTGGCAGGCGACGGACTCGCCGCGCCCGGCGCGCCTGGTGTACCGGCTCTACCGGGCGTGCCAGGACCGGCACGCGAACCTGTTGCTGGACGTGGGACCGGATCGGACAGGACAGATCGCCCAGGCGTCGGTGAAGCGGCTGATGGAAGTGAAGGCGGCGATCGATGGCACAGTGACCTTCCCGCCGTCGCTGGCTGCGGGGCGGCCGGCAAAGGCGTCCAACGTGTACCACGGCGACCCGACCTGGGGGCCGGACAAGGCGGTGGATGAGGCGTGGGGGACGCGCTGGGCGACAGATGATGATCAGCACGCGGCGTGGCTTCAAGTCGATCTGGGCGGGGCGCGCCGGATCGGCCGGGCGTACGTGCGCGAGGCGTTCGACCGCGTGCGCGAGTTCCAGATCGAGGTGGCGGATGGGGCAGGCGAGTGGAGGGCGGTGTACCGCGCCCAGAAGATCGGCGGCGACGGCGTGGACGTGAAGTTCGAGCCGGTGACAGCGGAGCGGGTGCGGCTGAACATCACGGCAGCGACCGTGGGGCCGACCATCTGGGAGTTCGAGGTGTACGAGGCGGGGAAGTGATTTGAATGCCCGCTTGCGGGGCGCCCGGCGGCTCAGCGATACGCGGGCAGCCCCAACAACCGGTCCAACCGGACGGGCTCAAGACCCTGGGCTCGGAGCGAGCGGACGGCGGGGCCCAACGCGCCGATGGTCGCCCGCGCGTCACGTCGGACGTTGGGCTCGACGCCGTCGTGCAGGGCGATGATGTCGCCGGCGCGGCACCGGGCCAGCCGCGCGCCGATCCGCTCCGGCGTGGTCCCCACGCCGTCCAGGGCGCGCCGCGACCAGGCCACCACGCGGTGTCCGCCGGCGCGCAGCCCCGCGGCCATGTGGGCGGTCTTGAAGCCCATGGGGGGACGGAAGAACGCCGGAGGCGCCCCGGCAGCGCGGGTGATCACCTCGTCGGTGCGCGCGATCTGGTCAACCCAGTAGCGCCGCCGGCCCAGCACGCCGAAGTGGTCGTGGTCGTAAGAGTGGTTGCCCAGGATGTGCCCCTCGGCGCAGATCCGCCCGAGCAGGTCAGGCCAGCGGGCGGCGTTGCGCCCGATCACGAAGAACGCCGCGCCGACGCCTGATTCCGCCAGGATGTCCAGGATCGCCGCGGTGGATTCCGGCCAGGGACCGTCGTCGAAGGTGAGCGCCACCCGGGCGGGATCGGACGGCCCGCGGCTGATGACCGGGCACCAGAGCGCCGCCCGCGGCGCGAAGGTGGCGTAGCAGGCGATCCCCGCCGCGGAGGCTGCCAGTGCGCCCATCGCGAGTTCAGTGCCCAACAAAGTCATGCCCTAGCGTACCTCCCGAGCCCGGCGCCGGTCACCTGGGCCGATGCGTCAGGTGCAGGAGCGGGGCCAGCAGGAGGAAAGTGCCCACGACGCACCCGGTGACGCCGATGGCGACGAGCCGCCCCAAGGACTGGATGGCGGGCGTGCTGCAAGTGACGAGCGTGCCGAATCCGAGGATCGTCGTGCCGCTCGTCATCAGTACGGCGTGCCCGCTGCCGGCCAGCCGCTCCGTCAAGACCGCGGTCCCCTGCCCGGCCCGCCGGCAGTTCCGGGCAAGGCCCACCATGAAGATGCCGTAGTCCACGCAGATGCCCAGCAGGAGCGGGAAGGCGATCATGTTGGCCATGTTCAGCCGCTCGCCGGCGAGCGCCATCCAGGCCACGACCGCGATCACGCCCCATGCCGCGGGGATGAGGATCAGGGCGACGTCGATGATCCGCCGGAACGAGACCAGGATGGTCAGCACCACGGCCGCGCCGGAGATCAACAGCACGCGCGGCAGGGCGCGTTGGATGAGTGTTTCCAGGTCGCTGCCGACGACACCCATGCCGGTGAGGGTTGCGCCCGGGACGGCGGCCAGGAGCGAGCGTGTCCCAGCGATCACTTCATCGCGCTGGACGCGGTCGTCGAGGTTGCGGTCAAAGAAGAGCACCGTGAGCGAGGATCTTGGGGGGGGGGGGTCGGGTCCCGGGTCCCGGGATTGGGGAGCCAGCCCCGTGCCCCCGGAGCCCAGACCCGAGACCGGACCCCCGAGCACGGCGCCCGCCAGCATGGGGTAGCGGAGCACGGTCCGAGCCGTCGGGGGCTCGCGCCGCGAGGCGAGCGTCCGGAGAAAGTTGGAGTACGGTTGGAAGGCCGCGGGGTTGAAGGCGCTCTCGCGCACCGCGGCTTCAAAGTCGGCGACGATCCGATCGGCGTCGAAAGCCGCGAGCGCTTGGAAGCGCTCGGCCGCCCGGGATGGGTCGGGGATGAGCGAGGCGAGGCCGAACGCCCCCGTGAACCCGATGGTCCGGCCGCGCGAGCCCGTCAGGGAGCGCTGCACGGCGTGGGCGCGCCGAGCCAGCGCCTCGGGCGTGTCGGCCTCGATCAGCACCAGCAGCGAGTCGGCGAGCCCGAAGAAGCGGCGGGAAATCTCGCGCTGGGCGTCCAGCGGCGGGCTGGGACGGGGGTGCATGACCGTCAGGTCCGCATCCAGCGCCAGCGGACGACCCCCTCCCATCGTCGGGATACCCGCGACCACGAGCGCCCCCGCCAGCC
>JBGPGM010000202.1:0-4957 GCA_041483855.1 Phycisphaerae bacterium
CTGGGCGCGGTCATGATCGCCACCAACATGGCCGGGCGCGGCACGGACATCAAGCTGGGGGCGTGCACGCGCGACGTGCTGCTGGACCATTGGCTCAAGCGCGGCCTGTGCTCGCGCGGCCTGACCACCGAGTCGAGCACCGAGGAGGTGCGCGAGAACGTCTACCGCAAGATCGCGCCGAAGGAACTGGGCATCGCCAAGCGCGAGGCCGACGAGACGCCGGTTGCGGAGCTCGAACTGCGCCTGCTGCGCCAATGGGCGCTGCACCACACGTGGGAGAGCCCCAAGCGCATCGACTCCATGTCCGCCGAGGACCTGCGCCGGGCCCTGGACGGGGGCGGGCGGTTCCTGCTGCACCGGATCCAGTGGTTCGACACGATCGAGCAGCTGGGCGGGTTGCACGTGATCGGCACGGAGCGCCACGAGTCGAGGCGCATCGACAACCAGCTGCGCGGGCGCTCCGGGCGCCAGGGGGACAAGGGCTCCAGCCGCTTCTTCGTGAGCCTCGAGGACGACCTGATGAAGATGTTCGCGGGCGAGACGACGATGAAGATCCTCTCGCGCCTGGGGATGAAGGAGGGGGACGCGATCGAGCACCCGATGCTCTCCAAGAGCGTCGAGCGGGCGCAGCGGAAGGTCGAGGAGCGGAACTTCCAGATCCGCAAGAACATCCTCGAGTACGACGAGGTAATGGAGCACCAGCGCCGGGCCTTCTACGGCTTGCGGCAGCGCGTGCTGGAAGGACGCGACGTCAAGGGACTCATCTTCGACTACATCGGTGACGCCACCGCCGACGCGGTCGGGCTGTACCTGGGCAAGCACTACGCCGCGGACTGCGCCGCCGAGTTCGCCCGCCAGGCCCTGGAGTACCCGATGCAGGCGGAGCGGCTGCGGGGTTGCGACGTTCACGAGATGATGGTCCGCATCCGGCAGGACGCCAAGGACGAGGCCCGTGCCATGATCGGGGTGACGATCGGGGAGTACATGCCCGAGGCGGGCAGCGACATCGAGGTGGACTTCGACGCCGCGGGCCTGGCCCAGTGGGCCAAGAGCCACTTCGGCGTGGACTTCGACCCCGAGGCGCTGCGCAAGTCCGGCGTCACCGAGCGCCAGGGCGTGGTGGACCGGCTCTTCGAGGCCGCGTGCCACCACATCGACGAGACCGATCTCACGGGGCTGGAGCGGTTCGCGGCCCCGGACTACGGCCCGGCCGAACTGGTCAAGTGGGCGCAGAACAAGTTCGGCATCACCATCACCGTGGAGGCGGTCATCAAGGCCGCCGACGAGTCGCCCGAGGCGGTCGGGCGGCTGGTGCTGGATCAGGCCGAGGCGCTGTACCGCCGGCGTGAGATCGAGTACCCGGTGGACTTTGTGCTCCAGATGACGCTGTCGCTGGCGGCGCAGTCGCGCGAGGCGGCCGCGGAACGCCTGGTCGGGTGGGCCAACCAGCGGCTGGGGATGAACTGGACGGTGGACACGCTGCGGACGGTGATGCCGCAGCAGGCCCGGCAGCAGTTGATCGAGGCGTCGGAGCGGGCGGTGAACGAGGGGCGGCTGGCCAGGGCGATCGGCGAGGCGGTGGCGTGCCCGGACTTCGAGTCGCTCAAGGACCACATGAGGACGAAGTACGGCGTGGAACTGCCGGACTCGATGCGGCGGATGACGGGCCAGGAGCGGGAGGACGCGGTCCGCGCCCGCGTGGAGTCCGTGCTGCGCGCCGAACTGCTGTACTTCGAGCGGACGATGCTGCTCGAGACGCTCGACGACCTGTGGAAGGGGCACCTGTACGCGATGGACCAGCTGCGCGACACGATCAACTACCGCGCCTTCAGCCAGCAGGACCCGCGGATCGCGTACAAGTCGGAGGGCTCGAAGCTCTTCAGCGAGATGCTCGAGTCGCTGCGCGACCGCGTGACCGACTACATCTTCAAGCTGCGCCTCATGCCCAACATGCCGCCGGGCGGTGCGCCGCCAGCGGCCTCCAGCACGCCGCCGATGCGTCCGGCCATGGCCGGCGCGCCTGTCATCGTCGGCCCACGCCCCATGGATGGAGCGCCGGCCGACGGGTCCTCCGCGTCGCGCCCCGCGCCGGTCGGCGCGATGGGGAGCATCATCAGCGGGCCGGGCATCGAGGCTTCGGCGGGGCCGCCTGCGCCGGCCAGCGCCGCGGCGCTGGCCGCGCCCGCGCCGGTCAGCGAACGGCACCAGCGCGACCTGAACGCCGCGAACCGGGCGGGCACCGACGCGACGTCCAAGGGCACGCCCGTCGTCAGAGCGGAGAAGCGGCTCGGGCGCAACGAGCCTTGCCCGCAGGGCAGCGGGCGCAAGTACAAGAAGTGCTGCAACCGCCCGGACGGGACGTGCAATGGCCAGGGCAAGGCCGGCAAGCCGGCGGAGAACGGTGAGGGCTGATCGAGCCGTCGGGGGCTGGTCTACAACACCTTGCACAGCGCCGCCGCGGCGAGGAGCCCCAGGCCGCCGCCGAGCCAGAATGGGGCCGGCGCACCCAGCCATCCCCACAGGCCGCCGGCCAACAGGGATGCGGGGAAGAGGCCGATTCCCACGGCCGCGGCGTGGAGGCCGAGGACCGTGGCCTTGGCGTCCTTGGGCGAGAGTTCCGCGACCAGGGCCTTCTCCACGCCCTCGGTCATCGCGATGTACAGGCCGTAGACGGCGAACAGTCCCCACGCCATCCAAGGTTGCGGCAGCAGCGCGAAGCCAACATAGGTCAGGCCGTACACCGCGTAGCCGGCAACCAGCAGGCGCTTGCGCCCGATGCGGTCCGAGAGGAACCCCGCGGGGTACGCCCCCAGTGCGTAGGTGATGTTGTACACGAGATAAAGCAGGATGACGGTCTCCTGTGGGTGCCCCACCGAGTTGGCCCGCAGGAAGAGGAACTGGTTCGACGAGTTCCCCAGGGCAAAGACGAAGGTCACCGCCAAGAACAACTTCAGCCGCACGGGCAGCGCCCGGAACGCACTCGGCCGCAGCGGGAAGGGCTGCGCTTCCTTCCTCTTGAGCGAGGGGGGCGCTTCGCGCACCCCCAGCAGCATCAGCACCCCCAGCGCCGCCGGGATCAGCGAGATCAGGAAGAGCGGGCGGTAATCGACGCCGCTGCCGTCCACCGCGGCCGCAGCGCCCCCGTGCCTGTTGATCCAGAAGACGTAGACGAGATAGGCCAGCAGCACGCCGATCGTGGCCCCGATGGTGTCCATCGTCCGATGGAAGCCGAACGCGCGCCCCAGGAACTTGCGATCGACGCTCTCGGCGATCAGCGCATCCCGCGGCGCCGTGCGCACGCCCTTGCCGATCCGGTCCACGACCCGCCCGACCAGCACCATCGGCCAGGCGAAGGCCAGGTACAACGCCACCTTTCCGGCCGTGGAGCCCGCGTAGCCGCCCACGGCCAGCGGCTTGCGGCGCGACAGCCGGTCCGACCAGTACCCCGAGCCGAGTTTCACGAGACTCGCCAGGCTCTCGCCGATCCCCTCGATCAGGCCCACGATCCACGGGGCCGCGCCCAGCTGCATCACCAGGAACAGGGGCAGCACGGGGTACACCATCTCCGTGCTCACGTCCGTGAGCAGACTGGTAAGGCTGACCAGCAGGAGTGTGCGGCCGATGCGCATGGGCGGCGCACAGAGTATCGGCCCGCCGGGCGCGGTGCGGCGAGCCGGCGCGGGGCGCTGTACGATGCGTCGGCCGAGGGAGCCCCCAGCATGCCAGGCGACCGCCCGATCCCATCGCACAACGCCAAGCCGGGCGGCGCGCCATCGCCCGTGCCGCCTCACGCGCATCTCTCCGCCGAGGGGCTGCGCCTCGAGGGCGATCGGAAGCGCACCGAAAACTGGAAGCGATGGGGGCCGTACCTGGCCGAGCGCCAGTGGGGGACCGTCCGGGAGGACTACTCCGCGGACGGCGATTGCTGGACCTACCTGCCGCACGACCACGCCCGCAGTCGCGCCTACCGATGGGGCGAGGACGGGCTGCTGGGCATCACGGATCGGGAGTGCCGGCTCTGCTTCGCCCTGGCGCTGTGGAACGGCAAGGACCCGATCCTCAAGGAGCGGCTCTTCGGCCTGACCGGCCCCGAGGGCAACCACGGCGAGGACGTCAAGGAGCAGTACTTCTACCTGGACTCCACGCCGACACACTCGTACATGAAGGCCCTGTACAAGTACCCGCAGGCGGAGTTTCCCTACGCGCGGCTGGTCGAGGAGAACGGCCGACGCTCACGCGCCGATCCGGAGTTCGAGCTGACCGACACGGGGATCTTCGATCAGGACCGTTACTTCGACGTCTTCGCCGAGTACGCCAAGGCCGCGCCCAACGACATCCTGGTGCGCATCACCGTCGTGAACCGGGCGGCGACGGGCGCGACGCTCCACCTGCTCCCGACGGCCTGGTTCCGCAATACGTGGGCCTGGGGCTGCACGCACGACGAAGGGCGCTGGCCCAGGCCGCGCCTGTGGCGCGAGGGCGATGGCGTGCTGGGGGCCGAGCACGTCACCCTCGGTCGCTGGCGCCTGGCCGCCGACGACGCGCCCGGCGGCGGGCGGCCACCGCTGCTGTTCACGGAGAACGAGACCAACCGGCAGCGCATCTTCGGCGTGCCCAATGCCGGCGCGTACGTCAAGGACGCCTTCCACGAGTACGTCGTGGCCGGACGTGCCGACGCGATCAACCCCGAGGGGGCGGGCACCAAGGGCGCGTTCCATTGCACGCTGCAACTGCCGGCGCGCGGCACGGCCACCATCCGGCTCCGCCTCAGCGCCGAGGACGCTCCCGAGTCCCGCGACGCGAGCGCCTTCGGCCCCGCGTTCGACCAGGTTTTCGACAAGCGACGCGCCGAGGCCGACGAGTTCTACAGCGCGTCCATCCCGCCCTCGACCTCGCCGGACGAGCGGCGCATCATGCGCCAGGCCTACGCCGGCATGCTGTGGTCCAAGCAGTTCTA
>JBGPGM010000203.1:0-4947 GCA_041483855.1 Phycisphaerae bacterium
CACGGGCGATGAGACGCACACGGGACTGGGGCGGCGGCTGGCCGACACCGACCACGTGATCCCGATCACGGGGCCGCGGAAGCCCGTGTTCGGCATCATGGCCCGCAACGTGCAGCAGACGATGGCGCTGGACCTGCTGCTGGATGATGAGATCAAGTTCCTGACGCTGCTGGGCACGGCGGGCACGGGCAAGACGCTGCTGGCGCTGGCCGCGGGGATGAGCAAGGTCTTCAACGAGGAGCGGTACGACAAGCTGCTGGTGGCGCGGCCGATCATGCCGCTGGGGCGGGATATCGGATACCTGCCGGGGGACAAGGATGAGAAGCTCACGGCGTGGATGCAGCCGATTTTCGACAACCTGGCGTACCTGCTCTCGACGCGGGGCAGCCATATCCAGAACGCGGAGAGCCACTCCACCGAGCAGCGCATCCAGAAGCTCCTGGCCGACGGCAAGGTCGTGCTCGAGCCGCTGACCTACATCCGCGGGCGCTCCATCCCGCACCAGTTCATGATCGTGGACGAGGCCCAGAACCTCACGCCGCACGAGATCAAGACCATCGTCTCGCGCGTGGGCGAGGGGACCAAGATCATCCTCACCGGCGACATCGGCCAGATCGACAACCCGTATCTGGACCAGTCGTCCAACGGCCTGTCGTACACGGTCGAGAAGATGAAGGGCCTGTCGCTCGTCGGGCACGTGACGCTGACCAAGAGCGAGCGGAGCGAACTGGCGAGCCTGGCGGCGGAACTGCTGTGAGGCCCCGCTAGCACCCGGCGAAGAACGCCGCCAGGAAATCAAAGAAATCCTGCGAACCGATCGACCCGTCGTGGTTGAAGTCCGCCGCGGGGTTCCCCGTGAAGAACGCGTGCAGGAACTCGAAGAAATCCTGCGAGTTGACCACGCCGTTGCGGTTGAAGTCGGCGCGGCACGGCGGCGTCGATGACCGGAACCACGCGCTGGTGTACGGTGAGTCAAGGAAGAAGTTCAGCAGCAACAACCCGACCTTCCCCTCGCCCGACGTCGAAGGGTGCGTGCCGTCCGCCTCGAAGTCCGCGCACGCCCACGTCAGCCCATCGCTGCGCGCCGTCAGGCCGTCGGCCCACAGGTACGGCCCCCACGCCAGCCAGGGCGCGCCCGCGTCATAGTTCAGATCCCCCGCGAGCGGATCGATTCCCCCGCCCGACATCTGCCTGACCTGCGCCCCGATCAGCCACTTCACCGCGAAACCCGACTCGTACGCGTACGGCTCGGGGTTCAGCGCCGTGCTCGCGTACCCCGCGTAGATGCGGCTGGAGAAGAACACCTGCTGCATGTTCGGGTACCGCACCTTGAGCGCCCGGACGATGTTGCCCATCTGCGCCACCAGGGTGAACGCGTCCGCGCCCGCGCTCGGCAGCGAGACCGTCGGCGTCGCGTTCGCCACCTTCACCCACGCCGCCTGCACCTGCGCCTCGGTCAGCCCCTGCGACGCCAGGACCTGGTCGCGGATGCGGTCGTAGTTCGAGTCCGCCGGCGAATCCCACGTCGAAGCGGTCTGTCCCCCCGCGGCCCCATTGGCGATCGCCAGCGTCGTGTGATCGACATCCGGGTCCGCTGCCGCTCTTCCCATGAACGTGGTCGGATGACAGCAGAACTCCTGCGTCGTGTTCGACATGCCGATGGAGAGCAGCACGCACCTGCCCGTCGGGCTCGGGGTGCCGTCGGGCGCCAGCGGCCGGATCGCCAAGCCCCGGGCGCGCCCCGCCGCGTCGTGCGCCGGCGGGACGGCGTTGGACCCATCGGGGTACAGCCCGCCCTGGTACTGACCCCGGTACAGGCCCGTGCCCAGGTCATCGATCGGGATGAACCCGACGGAGGTCCGGGAGCAATCCGATGCTTCGCTGCCGGTCACAAGCATCACGGATGCCAGAGTGGTCAACGCGGCACCCATCGACGCGAATCGAGGTGTTCGACGGTTCATTGGAGTCTCCCAAGCCGGAGCGCGACCCCGCACGCCCGCAGGACGCCGCGCCTTCCTCACCCCCCGAAGAAATCCGTCAGGAAATCAAAGAAGTCCTGGCTGTTCGTTTGACCCGAGCCGTTGTAGTCCGCGTGCCCGGCGAAGAAATCGGTCAGGAAATCGAAGAAGTCCTGGCTGTCCACGCCGCCCGAGCGGTTGTAATCTCCGGCCGGGATCCGCGGCATCACCACCATCATCACGTTGTACGCCTGGTCCGGCCCCATGCCGCCGTTGGGCGGCGCCGTCGGGTCCACGTACTGCCCGTCGCCGTTGACGTCGTACACGATCCGCGCCCGCAGCACCAGGGCGCCCAGCGACATCGGGCTGCCGTACGCCGCGCCGGGGCCCTGGGCCCCCGCCACCCAGTCCTGGACGATGTTGCCCGACCAGATCGCCCCGGAGTCCGCCGAGTTCGCATCGGCCACTCCCATGAACTGCACCTGGTAGTTCCGGCCCGAGTTCGGGCCCGCCAGCACGTCGCCGACCCGCGCCAGCAGTTCGAGCCGGAATCCGCCCGCTGAGCCCGGACCGCCCGCGGCCGGGTCGTAGTTGGCCCGGATCAGCCCCGTGGTCAGGTCCGTACCCCCCACGCGGTTGAGGCGCACGGTCGCCAGGAAGTACAGGTTCCCCGCCCGGTCCATCGCCGGTGCCGACATCGAGGGTCCGTGCCCCGCGCCCGGGTACACCTCGCTGTACCTTGCGATCCGCCCGATGGGCGTGCTGTCCACTATGCCGTCGCCCTCGCCCGCGTCGTGGGTCCCCGGGATTCCGTCGGCACCATAATCCCCTAGGATCGCCTTGCTCAGCCCGCCCGCCGACCCCTGCGCATCGCCCGTGTGCGCCGCGATCGTCCACGTCGCCTGCCCCGTCGCCGCGTCCACCTTCGCCACCGCGATGTAGCCGTCCTCCCCCTGCGGCACGGCGCTGCCCGTGCCGCTTGTTCCGGTCGGCATGGTCACCAGCGCCGCCGCCAGCAGGTTCCCTTTGGGGAGCACCGTCATCGCCACAGGCCCGTTCCCGCCGCGGAAGCACGCCTGGCTCTGGAAACTCGTGAACTCGTGGTTGGCCACGGGTGGGAACGGCCCATCAGGGTTGTAGTTATCCGTCGGGTCGATGATCTGTCCGCTGACGCCCGGCAGAACGATCCGAACCTGACCATCGACGGAGCCGTCGGCGTTCACGCCGAAGATGCTGAACCCGCGCGTGGTGGCATCCGCTCCGCCGCGGCTTAGCGTCGCCGCCGTGCCGACATCCGATCCGCCGGGTGCGACGGGGGCGAAGACCTGGGCGGTGAACGACAGCGGGCCGCGCGGCGACCCCGACCCGCCCGGCAGGTAGGCCCGCGACAGGCTCACCGCACCCGGGGCGCTCTCGTAGACGTAGTTGCCGGCGAAATCGCTGGCGACCATGACCGGGCGAGCAGCCCCGCCAGCGATCGCCGACGAGATGACCGTCGGCGTCGCCAGCGCTGTGGGCGTATCGAGTACGCGCACCGTGGCCCCCGGATCGCCGAAGACGCTCTGGGCCAGCCGGTTGACCACGGTCGGGCTGCGCGCCGCCCCGTCGATCCGGAACAGATCCTTGTTGGCCAGCCGGCCCGCGGCCGTCACGCCGAATCCATCGGCCAGGATGTGTACCTTCCCCGTCTCATCGACGCCCCCGAGCCCGAACGACGCCGTCGCCGTATTACCCGCGACGTTCGCCGCCTTGCTGGTAGCCGCCGCGATGCGCGACACGAACAGCCGGTTGGGACGGCGGAACTGGAATCCCACGATCCCGGCGATGATGTCCTGGTCGTCATCCCCGGAGCCCAACTGGAGATCCGGCCCCGGGCCGAACTCCATCATCGCCGTGCCGAACTGCTGGCCGATGGCCCCCGCGGTCGCGATGCTGGACCCGGGCGGGGCGTTCGTCAGATCGTTGACCCCCTGTCCCGGCACGGTCCACAGGTCGTACGCCGGTCGCAGCAGCGGGCCGGTCCCGAACCGGTTGCTCGCCGCCTGCGCCGCGACGATGTGGTTGAACAGCCCGGGCGCCGTCGAGAGGCTCGCCTTGATGATCGGCCCGAATGCGTACCCATGCCCCCACGAACTCGTCTTGGGCGCCAGGTCCACAACGTAGTTGTTGACCTGCTCGCTTGGGCCGCTCGCCCGGTAAGCGTCCAGCGCGTCCCCGGGCAGGCCGGGAGCCGCGCCGGTCGAGTCCTGGGCCGCGGCCAGGGACGCCAGCCCGACGACCGCCCCTGCGCCCGCCACGATTGTCTTGAGCTTCAGGTTCGTCATGGACAGCGGTCCTTGGTACGAACGGCGACGCGCCAGGGCGGGCGCGGGCTTCGGTGCCCGCCCGGTGCGGCCCACCCCATGCCGACAAGTCTACAACCGGATTCCTATCGGCCAAGGGAATCCCGCATGGTCGGGGCGGGCTGCTCCAACTGCGTCCGCTGGCGCTCGAAGTACGCCAGCCAGCGTGGGTCGTCCTCCAGCAACAGCGCCCGCTTGAGCCGCTGCGCCGTGGCCTCGTCGGTCTTGCGCCGGTGCTGCTGGTCCACGTAGATCGACGAACGCAGGGCGGGCTTATAACTCTCATCGCGGGCCAGCGCCTCCAGGTAGTACCGCGCCGCGTCGTCGTAGTACCCCCGCTTCTCCCAGATCACCCCGATGTTGTACACCGGGCGCGGGTCGGAGGGGGCCAGGTCCGCGGCCGTCTTGAGCACGTTGACCGCCTCGACCATCGCGCCCTTTTCGGTCAGCAGGCAGCCCAGGTTGTTCCACGCGCCGGGGAACCCGCTGTCGGCCTCGATGGCCTTGCGGTAGAGGACGATGGCCTCATCGGGCTTCTGGCGACGTTCGGCCTGCTGGGCCTGCTCGGCCAAGGCCAGGGCCCGGTCGCGCTTGGCGCCGGAGTCCACGACGGCGTTGGCGTTCGGGGGCGCGAAGCGCTTGGCGCA
>JBGPGM010000204.1:0-4914 GCA_041483855.1 Phycisphaerae bacterium
CAACCAGCCGACCGCCCAGTTCTACCATGTTGCCACGGACAATCGGTTCCCCTACTGGGTCTATGGCGGGCAGCAGGAGAGCGGCTCCGTCGGGATCGCCAGCCGCGGCGGCGACGGGCAGATCACGTTCCGCGAGTGGCACCCGGTTGGCGGCGACGAGTACGCGTATTTCGCGCCCGATCCCTTGCACCCGAACTTTGTGTACGGCGGGAAGGTCACGCGATTCCACAAGGACACCGGGGAGGTGGAACAGGTAGGTCCCGACCGGCAGAAGCTGGGCCTGCGCTTCGTGCGGACTGCCCCGTTGCTCTTCTCGCCGGTCGATCCCAGGACGCTGTACCTGGGAGCTCAGGTCCTGCTGAGAACGCGGGACGGCGCGGCGACGTGGGACGTGATCAGCCCCGACCTGACGCGCGAGCACCCGGATGTCCCCGCGAGCATCGGCAAGTACCGCACTCCGGAGCTGGCAACGATGCCGCGGCGCGCCGTGATCTACACCGTCGCCCCTTCGTACGTCGACACGGACGTGATCTGGTGCGGGAGCGACGACGGGCTCATCCACGTTACGACCGACGGCGGCGCGAACTGGCGCGATGTCACGCCGTCGCTGCCGGACCTGACGGCCTGGAGCAAGGTGTCGGTCATCGACGCGGGTCGGTTCGACGCCGGGACGGCGTACGCCGCGGTGAACCGCATCCGGCTCGACGACCAGCGGGCGCACATCTACCGGACGCACGACGGCGGGGGGACGTGGCAGGAGATCGTCAGCGGGCTGCCGGAGGGCCCGGTGAACGCCGTGCGCGAGGATCCCAAGCGGCGCGGGCTCCTGTTCTGCGCCACGGAGCTGGCGGTGTTCTTCTCGCTCGACGACGGCGACCGCTGGCAGCCGCTGCGCCTGAACATGCCGGCCACGAGCATCCGGGACCTGGTCATCCACGACGACGACCTGGTGGTGGGCACGCACGGGCGCTCCTTCTGGATCCTTGACAACTTCAATCTGCTGCGGCAGTTGCCGGTTGGAGGGGCCAAGGGCGATGAGCCGGCGCTGTTCGCGCCGCCGCCGGCGTATCAGGTGGCGCGGAATACGAACACGGACACGCCCCTGCCGCCCGAGGAGCCCGCGGGGCGGAACCCGCCGGACGGCGCGACGCTGGACTACTGGCTGCCGGGCGATGCGCCGAAGGTGACGCTGGAGATCGCCGATCCGCAGGGGCAGGTCGTGCGGCGGTTCGCCAGCGACGATCCCGTGCCGGTGACCAACCCCGAATCGCTCACGGTGATGCCGCAATGGGCCAGGCCGGCGCAGACGCTGCCGGCGACCAGGGGCTCACACCGGTTTGTCTGGGACCTGCGGCTGGCGCGCCCCGAGGGCGGTGGACGGAACCCAGGCCCGGGAACGCCCGCGGGCGGGGGGCAGGGCTCGCTGCCCATATCCGCCATCTGGCACGACACGCCGTTCTACCCGCTGGGCGAGTGGGTCAAGCCGGGTACCTACACGGTGCGCCTCACCGTGGACGGCGCGCCGATGGAGCAGCCGCTCGAAGTGAGAAGGGATCCGAGGAAGCAGTAGATTGCCCGCGCCCGCCGACGCGCCGGCAAGGGATGCATCGCTTGCAGCGGGCTACCCTCGCTGGTAGTTTGATGAGCGCCGTCCCGGGCCGACCACGATGAGGCGCCGGCGGACCCAACCGGAGCAGGGCTGTTGAAGTACGGCTTTCTGATCGACCACGATCGGTGCATCGGCTGCCACGCCTGCACCGTGGCCTGCAAGGCCGAGAATGACGTGCCGGTCGGCAACTTCCGCACCTGGGTCAAGTATGTCGAGAAGGGGCGTTTCCCGGAGGTGCGCCGGCACTTCGCCGTGCTGCGCTGCAATCACTGCGACAACGCGCCATGCGTCACGATCTGCCCGGTCAACGCGCTGGAGAAGCGCCGGGATGGGATCGTCGATATCGACCGGGACGCGTGCATCGGCTGCCGCGCCTGCATGCAGGCGTGCCCGTACGACGCGATCTACCTGAACGAGGACAAGGGCGCGGTCGAGAAGTGCCATTTCTGCGCGCACCGCGTGGAGAAGGGCCTTGAGCCGGCCTGCGTGACCGTCTGCCCCGAGCAGGCGATCATCGCCGGCGACCTGGACGACGCGGCCAGCCCGATCTCGCGCCTGGTCCGCCAGAACAAGACCATCGTGCGCCGCCCGGAGCAGCGCACCGGCCCGAACGTCCACTACAAGGGCGTGGAGCCTTCGCTCCTGCAGCCCGGCGCGCCGGAACGGCCGTCGGCGTACCTCTGGAGCGAGCGGCCGGCCCACAAGCCCGAGGCGTGGCCGATCAGCCTGACCGTCCTCCCGCACACGCGTGTCGTGCTCGACGCGGGGCACCGTGTCGAGTGGGGTTGGCCCGTGGCCCTCTACCTGGTCACCAAGGGAATCGGCGCGGGGGCGGGGATGTTGGCGCCGCTGGCCGGGGGGCTGGGGCTGACCGGTTGGGCCGCCGCGTACCTGCCGGAGGCCATCGCCCTGGTGTTCACGCTCGTCACGGTGGCACTGCTGATCGAAGACCTGGCGCGCCCCACCCTCTTCTACCGGCTGCTCACCCGCCCCAACTGGCGGAGTTGGCTGGTCAAGGGAGGCATCATCCTGGGCGCATACGGCGCGGCGTCGGCAGGGGTGATCGGCCTGCGGATGCTCGGGATGGACGCGGGCGCGCAGACGCTGCGATGGGCCGAGGCGCTGCTGGGCCTGAGCGCGGCGGGGTACACGGCATTCCTCTTCGGCCAATGCGAGGGGCGCGACCTGTGGCAGAGCAAGTGGCTGCTGCCGCACCTGCTGGTCCAGGCGGCCATGTGCGGCGCGGCGTGCCTGGCGCCGTTCAGCGACGCCGCATCGAGGCTCGGGTGGATCGTCGGCGCCGGCGCGGCGCTGCACGTGGCGCTGGCGGCGCTGGACCGATGGGGACGGCACGCCACGACCAACGCGACCCAGGGCGCGGCGTTCCTCGGAACGGTGCGGCTGGGGCCGGCGAGGCCCTGGCGGGATGGGCTGCTGCTCGGGGGCGCGCTGGCCGTGCCCGTGGCGATCCTCGCCCCGCAGTGGACGGCGCTGCCGGTGCTGATCGGGCTGTTCCTGTACGAATGGGCCTACGTGCGGGCCGCGCAGCTCCCGCCGCTGTCGTAGCCGCTCCCCCCCGCACGCGAGGACCCGCGATGAGAGACCCGCCGCCCATGACCATCACGCCGCTGGAGTCGTTCCCGCCCTTTGAGGAGTGGGACGACTGGGTGGGGTACGACGCGACGGCCTGGCCGCGCAAGGTCGAGCAGCACTACATGCTCGTGCCGACGACGTGCTTCAACTGCGAGGCGGCGTGCGGGCTGGTGGCGTACGTGGACAAGGACACGAAGCGGATCCGCAAACTGGAGGGCAACCCGCACCACCCCGGATCGCGGGGGCGGAACTGCGCCAAGGGACCCGCGACGCTCAACCAGATCGAGGACCCCGAGCGGATCCTGTACCCGCTCAAGCGCGTCGGGCCCCGCGGCTCCGGGAAGTTCGAGCGGACGACGTGGGACCAGGTGCTCGACGCGCTGGCCCTGCCGATCCGGGCGGCCATCCTGGAGAACCGGCGGACCGAGGTGATGTACCACGTCGGCCGTCCGGGCCACGACGGGTACATGGACCGCGTCCTCCAGGCGTGGGGCGTGGACGGGCACAACTCGCACACGAACGTGTGCTCCGCCGCGGCCCGGGTGGGGTACGCGCTCTGGATGGGCGCGGACCGCCCATCCCCGGACCATGAGAACGCGAAGTTCATCCTCCTGCTGTCGTCCCACCTGGAGACGGGCCACTACTTCAACCCGCACGCGCAGCGGATCATGGAGGCCAAGAGCCGCGGCGCCAAGCTGTGCGCGATCGACGTGCGGCTCTCGAACACGGCGTCGCTGGCGGACTACTGGCTGGCGCCGTGGCCCGGCACCGAGGCGCTGCTGCTGCTGGCCATGGCGAATGTGATCCTGAGCGAGGGGCTGTACGACCGGTCGTTTGTGGAGACGTGGGTGAACTGGCGGGACCTGCTGAAGGTCAAGGGCGGGACGAGCTTTGACGACTTTGTGCGGGTGCTGAAGGAGCACTATGCGTACGCGACGCCCGCGGCAGCGCAGCGCGAATGCGATGTGCCGGCGGAGAAGATCGTGCAGATCGCGAGGGAGATCGCCGCGGCGGGTTCGGGCTTCGCGGCGCACGTCTGGCGCAACGCCGCGGCGGGCAACCTCGGCGGCTGGCAGGTCTCGCGCTGCCTGATGCTGCTCAGCGCGCTGGTCGGCGCCATCGGCACGCCCGGCGGCACCAACCCCAACACGCGCGACAAGTTCATCCCGCCTCCGTTCCTCAAGCCCCCGCCGCAGAGCGTCTGGAGCGAACTGCTGTACCCGCGAGAGTACCCGCTGGCCTACCACGAGCTGTCGTACCTGCTGCCGCACTTCCTCAAGGAGGGGCGCGGGCGGATCGCGGCGTACTTCACCCGGGTGTACAACCCGGTGTGGACGAACCCGGACGGGATGATGTGGGAGCAGGTGCTGCGTGACGAGAGACTGATCGGCGTGCACGCCGCGCTCACGCCGGTGTGGAGCGAGACGGCCCAGTACGCGGACTATGTCCTGCCGATGGGGCTCGGGGCGGAGCGGCACGACCTGATGAGCCAGGAGACGCACGCCGCGCAGTGGATCAGTTTCCGGCAGCCGGTGGTGCGCGTGGCGCGTGAGCGGTTGGGGGAGCGGTTCGAGTTCACCCACCAGGCCAACCCCGGCCAGGTCTGGGAAGAAGATGAGTTCTGGATTTCGCTCTCGTGGCGGATCGACCCCGACGGGTCGTTGGGCATCCGCAAGTTCTTCGAGTCCCCGTACCGGCCCGGCCAGCGGATC
>JBGPGM010000205.1:0-4911 GCA_041483855.1 Phycisphaerae bacterium
ACTGTGGTTCTTCACCATGGAGCTGCTCGAGGGGCGTGATCTGCTCGGCTGGGTGCGGCCGCGCGCCGGAGCGATCACGCTCACCAGCGACGTCACCCCGAGCGCCGACACCATCGACGCCGCGCAGCTGGTGCCGAACGCGGCCGGCCAGGATCCGGCCCGCCATGGTGCCCGGCTCGATCAGGCGCGGCTGCGCGACACGCTGGCTCAGCTGGCGCGCGGGGTGGCGGCGCTGCACGCGGCCGGCAAGGTGCACCGCGACCTCAAGCCGTCGAACATCCTGGTGAGCGTGCGCGAGGGGCGCCCCGCGCCGAAGGTCATCGACTTCGGCGTCGCCAAGGCGATCGCGCACACGCTGACCAACAAGAGCATCTTCACCGAGACCGGCCAGCTGATCGGCACGCCGGAGTACATGAGCCCGGAGCAGGCGGAGATGGGGGCCACGGACATCGACACGCGGACAGACGTCTACTCGCTGGGGGTGGTGCTGTACGAGCTGCTGTCGGGGCTGCTGCCGCTTGACCCGGCGAGCCTGCGGGGCGCGGGGTACGGGGCGATCCAGAGGATGATCCGCGAGCAGGAGCCGGTGCGCCCCAGCACGCGACTGTCGACCGTGGACGATCAGACCGGGGCCGGCATCGCGGGGCACCGCCAGGCGCAGCGCGAGGGGCTGACCCGTGAGCTACGTCGCGAACTGGACTGGATCCCGATGAAGGCGCTGCGGAAGGATCGTACCCAGCGCTACGACACGCCCGCGGACCTGGCCCGTGACATCCGGCGGTACCTGGATGGAGAGGCCCTGGAGGCAAGGCCGGAGAGCGCGGCGTACCGGCTACAGAAGTTCGTCCGGCGGAACAGGGGGCCGGTGTTCGCCGTGGGCGCGGTGCTGCTCGCCCTGGTGCTGGGCTTGGCGGGCACACTCTGGATGGCCCGGGAGGCGCGGCGGGAAGCGGCATCGGCCGGCCGCGCCCGCCGGGATGCCGTGTTTGAGGCCTACGCCGCCAACTTGATCGCTGCCGATGCATCGTTGGCGGCGAACGAGCCCGCGCGGGTGAGGGCGCGTCTAGACGCCTGCCTCGCGCCCCTGCGCGGTTGGGAATGGAAGTACTTGAACGCCCGGTCGGATACGTGCCTCGCTCCCCTGGGCGGGCACGAGGGCCAGGTCTCCGCCGCCGCGTTCAGCCCATCGGGGGATCGCATCGTGACTGCGTCGGAGGACATGACCGGGCGCGTGTGGGACGCGACGACGGGGGTGGGCCTGGCCAAGCTCAAGGGGCACACGAAGAGGGTCATCTCCGCCGCGTTCAGCCCCGACGGGACGCGGATCGTCACGGGGTCGGTTGACAGGACGGCGCGCGTGTGGGACGCGGGCACGGGCAGGGAGCTGTTTGCTCTGCGCGGGCACGAGGGCCAGGTCTCCTCCGCCGCGTTCAGCCCCGACGGGACGCGGATCGTCACGGCGTCGGACGACCACACCGCCCGGGTGTGGGACGCGGGCACGGGCCATGAGCTTCTCCTGCTGCGCGGGCACGAGGGCAAGCTCCGGTCCGCCGCGTTCAGCTCCCCGGGGGGCCGCATTGTCACGGCGTCGGAGGACACGACGGCGCGAGTATGGGATGCGTACACGGGCGATGAGATTCTCCGCTTGCGCGGGCACGAGGGCTTTCTCAAGTCCGCCGCGTTCAGCCCCTCGGGAGACCGGATTATCACGGCGTCGAATGACAAGACCGCGCGGGTGTGGGATGCGGACACTGGCAGGGAGTTGTTGCATCTGAGCGGGCACAGATTCGGGGTCGAATCCGCTGCGTTCAGCCCCACGGGTGACCGCATCGTGACGGCGTCGGCCGACAGGACCGCGAGGGTCTGGGACGCGGCAAGCGGCAAGGAGTTGGCGGTCCTGCGCGGGCACTCCGACGGTGTGTTCTTCGCCGCGTTCTCACCCTCAGGGGCGCAGGTGGTCACGGCGTCGACGGACGGGACCGCGAGAGTGTGGGAGGCCCTTAGCGTCAGCGAGCCGGTGGTGCTGCCAGGGCATTGGAACGAGGTCTATTCCGCGGCGTTCAGCCGCGCGGGGGACCGGATCGTCACCGCGTCGGCCGACAAGACCGCGCGGGTGTGGGACGCGAGCACAGGCAAAGAGCTGTTCGCCCTGCGCGGTCATCAGGACGAGGTCTATTGCGCTGCGTTCAGCCCCTCGGGGGATCGCATCGTCACGGCGTCGAGGGACGGGACCGCGCTGGTGTGGGATGCGGGCACGGGCAAGAAACTGGTTCCCCTGATTGGGCACAAGGGGCAGGTTCACTCCGCTCGGTTTTCACCCGACGGGGTGCGCGTGGTTACCGCATCGAACGACACGACCGCGCAGGTGTGGGATGCGGGCACGGGCAAGATGCTGGTTCCCCTGATCGGGCACACGGAATGGGTGTACTCGGCCGTTTTCTCACCGGACGGGACGCGGGTGGTCACGGCATCGCATGACACGACCGCCCGGGTGTGGGATGTGGGCACAGGCAAGGAGATGTTCGCCCTGCGCGGACACGGGACATGGGTGTACTCCGCCGCTTTCTCGCCGGACGGGACGCGGATCGTCACGGCATCGGGGGATCAAAGCGCGCGGGTGTGGGACGCCACGACTGGCGCGAAACTCATGGAACTGCGCGGGCATGACGACGTTCTGTACTCCGCCGCCTTCTCCCCCGACGGCACGCGGGTGGTTACGGCGTCATTGGACAACACCGCGCGCCTGTGGGACGCGGGCACGGGCAAGGAGCTCTTCCTCCTGCGCGGGCACAAGGGCGCCGTCTGGTCCGCCGCGTTCAGCCCCTCGGGGGACCGCATCGTCACGGCGTCGGAGGACCGGACGGCATGGGTGTGGGAAAGTGTGCCCTATCGGGAGCGGTACCCGGCCATCGCGCGGGCCCGCGCGGCGGAGGCCAACATGGCCCCACGGGTGGCCACCCCGCCCGAGCCGGCCCCTGGGCCCGGGGGCTGATCGGTCGGGCGGCGTGTAGTGGGAATGCTCCGGCGGGCGGCGGGTTCAGTCCTTCGGCCGCTGGCCCTCCGGCGCCATCTTGACGAGCCTGGGGTCGAAGCGCGCGACCACCTCTACGAGGTCGGTCTGCTGGGCCATGACGGCGTGGATGTCCTTGTACACGCCCGGGACCTCGTCCAGGCCGGCGCTGATGACGGTGACGCCCTTGTCGGCCAGTTCGCGCTTGACGTTGGCCCAAGCGAAGGTCTGGCGGGCCTTGGTGCGCGACATGGCGCGACCCGCCCCGTGGCTGGCCGAGCGGAGCGAATCCGGCTGACCCTTGCCGCGGACCACGAAGCCGGGCGCGGCCATGGAGCCGGGGATGATCCCCAGCACGTCGCGGCCGGCGGGGGTGGCGCCCTTGCGGTGGACGACGAGTTCGCGCTCGGCGCGGCCGTCGCCGGGATCGTGCCGCTCCTTCCACGCGAAGTTGTGGTGGTTCTCGATGGTCACCATCGCGCGGGCGCCGAGGTCGTGGATCACCTCGCGGTGGATGACCTCGTGGTTGGCCGCGGCGTAGGCGCCCATGAGGTTCATCGCGGCCCAGTATTCCTGGCCGGGCTGAGAATCCAGGTCCAGCCAGGCGAGGAACTTGAGGTCCTTGGGAAGTTCGGGGTGCAGGTCCATGGCGAGGCGCGAGTAGCGGTCGCAGACCGCGGCGCCGGTGCCGCGGCTGCCGCTGTGGGTCAGCAGGGCCAGGTAGACGCCGGCGTCGAGGCCGAGGTCGGGGCGGTCGAGGGTGAGGGTGCCGAACTCGACGAAGTGGTTGCCGGAGCCGCTGGTGCCGAGTTGCGACCACGCCTTGTCCTTGCCGGCGCGGGTGACCGGGCAGACGGACCAGTCCTGGTCCATGACGGCGTGCTGGCGCGGGTTGGTGAACCTGGACCCGACGCCGAAGCGGGTCTGGCGTTCGATGGCGGCCGCGAGGCGGTCGCGCCCGTGGAGTGTGCCGAGGGAGGCAGCGGGGGCGTCGAGGACGCTCAGGCGCATTCGGCAGGCGATGTCGACGCCGACGGCGTAGGGGATGACGGCGTTGTCGGTGGCCAGGACGCCGCCGATGGGCAGGCCGTAGCCGACGTGGGCGTCGGGCATGAGAGCGCCGGCGACGGCGACGGGCAGGCGGCAGGCGCGGCGCATCTGCTCGACGGACTCGGGGTCGAGGTCGGCGCCCCACTGGCGCCAGGCTGCCGGGTTGGGGCGCTCGACGAAGGCGGGGGGCGGTGCGCCGGTGTCGAGCAGCGCGCGGGCCAGCGGGCCGAAGTGTGGGTCGTCGGCGTGGTCGCCGGGGGAGGCGATGGCGGCGCGGAGGAGTTCGCGAAGGCGCGGCTTGTCAATACCCGAGCGGGCGGCGGCGGCGAGGGCGCGCTGCGCGGCGAGCATGGCCGGGCCCCTGGGGATTCCGAGGTTCTCGAGTTCGCGGGGCTTCATGGGCGAACGGTGCGCGGGGCGGCGCGCCGGGCACCGGGAGCGCGGGCCGGCGCGGGGCGCATTCTGGTCCGGCGCTGTTACTCCCCGACGGCTTCCTGCTCCTGGGGCACGCCGATCGAGTTCACGCCCATCGCGCCCTCGATAAAGCCCGCCAGTTTCCGCGACCGCACGGGGTGCTGGAGTTTGCGGATGGCCTTGGCCTCGACCTGGCGGACGCGCTCGCGGGTGACCTTGAAGATGCGGCCGACTTCCTCGAGGGTGTAGGTGTAGCCGTCGCCGATGCCGTAGCGGAGTTTGAGGATTTCGCGCTCGCGATAGGTCAGCGTCTTGAGCACGTCGTTGATGCGCTGCCGCAGGGCGTCGTTGGTGGCGGTCTCGGCCGGGGCTTCCTGGCTCTCGTCCTCGATGAAGTCGCCGAAGTGCGAGTCTTCGGATTCGCCGACGGGGCGGTC
>JBGPGM010000206.1:0-4910 GCA_041483855.1 Phycisphaerae bacterium
CCGAGGCGGACGAGTCGATCCAGCTGGTCGCCGACCTGCGCAAGACGATTGGCACGCGACTGTTCATGTCCGACGACGCCGGCGTCGCCGTGCGCCTGTGGCTCGCCGACGGGCACAAGGCCGACATGGTCCTGTGGCTGGCGCCCAGCCCGAAGGATCGCCAGAAGCCCGCGGCGTGGCTCGTCGCGCCCGAGGCGCTTGATCCGGCGGTTGTCCGGATCGCCGAGGATACGCTCCGCAAGGGCACGTAGAGCCCGGGATCGGACCGGAGTGTGCCCGAACCCAAACCCCGGACCCCGAGAGTCGGCTTACGGCGCTGTCGTGTGCGATAGCCGCGCCAGTTCGGCGAGCACGCCTGCCGCGCGCCCCGAGTCGATGGCGTCCTGAGCAAGCCCAAGCCCTGTCTGGATCGACGGCACGAGGCCCGCCACGAACAACGCGCCGGCCGCGTTCAGCACCACCATGTCGCGTCGCGCCCCAGTGTCGCCGGTCAGGACGGCGCGGACCAGCGACGCGGCGCTATCCAGGTCGTCGACGCGAAGATCATCCAGCGAAGCCCGCGCCAGGCCAAGCGTCGACGCGTCTAGGGTGGACATAGTCACCCGCCCGGCATGGACGACGAAGAGAGAGTTCAAGTCGGTGACGGTCAGCTCATCGAGCCCGTCGCGGCTGGTGACGACCAGCGCGAGCTCGGTCCCCAGGCGAGCCAACGCCTGCGCCAGTCGAGACGCGACCTCTTGCGAATAGGTCCCGATGAGTTGGCGCGGCGCTCCGGCCGGGTTGGCCAGCGGCCCCAGCAGGTTGAAGATCGTGGGGAAGCCCAGGGACCGGCGCGCCTGCGCCGCATGCCTCATCGCCGGGTGGTGGTTGACGGCGAAGGAGAAGCACACACCGATTTCCGCCAGGCATCGCGCCTGCACCCCGGGGCTCGCGTCCACGTTCACGCCCAGATGGGCGAGCACCTCCGCCGAGCCGCGCCCGGTGCGGCTGCGCCCGCCGTGCTTGGCGACCATGATCCGCCCCGGCGCGGCCGCGGCCGCGACGATCGCCGCCGCCGTGGACACGTTGAATGCCTTGGGCGCCCCGCCGGTGCCGCAGGTGTCGATCAGCGTTGGCGTGGGGGCGGGTGGTGTGCCACCGATCGCCGTTCGCGGGCGATCGGTGTCCTGGGTCGCGAGGGAACACCGATCGCTCCGAGCAGCGATCGGTGGCACGACGCGGACGACGTGCCGCCGCAGCGCGCGGGCCCCCCCGACCAGTTCGTCGACCGTGGGCGTGCGGGCCGCGGTCACGGCCAGCAGCGCCCCGATCTGAGCGTCGTCGGCCTGGCCGGCGAGGATGCGCTCGAAGACCTGCTCGGCGTCGGCCTCGGAGAGCGTCTCGCCGCCCACCAGTCGTTTGAGAATGTCCTGGAGGTCCGGCAGAGGCGTCTCCACTGTCCACGGGGGGCCGGGCGGGCATGGCAAGCCCACTCGTCCGTTGGTGGATTATCGGCACGTCCGCGCTTCGGCGTGACCGGGGGCGCTCGAGGCCGGGGGCAGATCGTGCATCGTCGGCTTGTCCTCGCCTCAACCCACCTGCACGGCCAGTCGTATGATTGGACATGGAGCGAACCCGGCGAGTGGCGATCGCGGCACGCCGGCGGGCGCTGGCGCGTTCGCTGCTGGGCCACCTGGGGCCGGCCCTGACCACCGGCGCGGGTGTGGGCCTGGCGCTCGTCGTCGCCCAGCAGGCGCTGGGCCAATGGGCCGCGTGGCCGATTGTCCTCAGCGTGCCTATTGCCATGGCCATCATGGTCGCCGCCGTCCGCACCGCGATGGAGCGGCGAACCATCCTGGCGGCCGCAGCGGAAATCGACCAAAGGCTCGGGCTCGAGGACCGCCTCTCGACGGCCGTGGCATTCAGCGCCCGCAACGGGCATGCGCCGGCCCTGTCCGAGTCGGATCCCTTCGTAGTCGTCGCGCTGGCCGACGCGGAGCGAGCGGCCCAGGGCGTGGACGTGCGCCGGGCGATGCCTATCCGGCTCGGCTCGTCCTGGGCGACGTGGCCGCTGCTCGGCGGCCTGGCCGTCATCGCGGGCACGCTGCTGCCGGAGTTGAATCTGCTGCCGACCGGCCGGCCCGACCCGCAGGCGCTGGCCCAGGCCGCGGCCAGGCGCGAAGAAGTCGCGGGCCAGGTCGCCAAGGCGATCGAGACGGTCACCAACGCGCCCACCGGCGTGCCGGCAGACCTCGCCTCGCCCGAACAACTCGACCGGCTCAAGCAGATCGAGGCCGAACTCCGCGCCGGCAAGACCGATCCGGAGGCGGCCCGCGACCAGGCCGCCCGCTCGCTGGAGGCACTCGCCACCCGCAGCGAGTCGGAGGCCGAGCGCCAGGAACTGGCGGCCGATGCGCTGCGCCGGCTTCTGGCTCAACTGCCGCGCCAAGGCGCCGGCAATACCTCGCCACTGACTCGGGCGCTGCGGGAGGGGGACTTGCGAGTCGCCCGTGAGGCGGCCGAGTCGCTGCTCAACACCGTCAAGGACATGGAGCCCCAGGAGCGCGAGGCCCTGGCGGCGCAACTGGATCAGTTGGCCAAGGACATGGATGCATTGAACAGGGCGAAGCAGGCTTCGGCCCAGGCGACCCCGCCGGCCCCCGCGTCCGGCGATGTGAGGCCCGATGAGCCGAACCCCCCGGCCGCGGCGCCGAGCCCGGCACCCGCTGAACCGAGCGCCACGGACCCCGTTCTGCAGCGCGACCTGGAAAACCAGGGCCTGTCGCAGGATCAAGTCGAGAAGGTCAACCAGGAGAAGGGCGCCGAGTCCGCCGAGCGCCTCCTCAAGGACCTGGGCGTTGACCCCCAGACCGCGCGCAAACTCGCCGAGCGTGTCGCCCGTCAGCGCACCGACCAGGAGGCCCAGCGCTCCGCCCAACAGCGGACCGAGGACCTGAGCCGGACGATCAAGGACGCCGCGGATGCGCTGCGCGGCAAGGAGCCGCCGGCCACGCCTCCTCCTCCGACTCAGCCGCCCCATGCCAAGCCGCCGGCACAACCCGGTAGCGGCGATCAACCCAAGCAAGGCGATGCGACGAATCAACCCGGCCAAGGGGAAAACAGCCAGCCGACCACCGAGCCGCCCAAGGGCGAGCCCCAGCCCGGCCAGGGTACGCCGACCGAGGGCCAGCGCCCGGGAGGCGAGGTCAAGCAGCGGCCGACCCCGTCCACCGAAGGCAAGGGCACGCCCGTCCAATCTGACAACGCCGGCCCCAAGCCCGGCGATCAGTCCCAGCAGGGCCCGGACGCTCAGGGCAAGCCGGGCTCCCAACCCGAGCCTGCCGGGGCCAAACCCGGTGAGCCGAAGTCCGGACAACCGGTGCCGCAGCCTGGCGCTCCGCTGGGGCAACAACCCGGCCAGAAGCAACAAATGGGCGACAAGCCGGGCCCGACGCAAGGCGAGCAACAGGGCGTCAAGCCGGGTAAGGTGGGATCCGCCGGTCAGCCCGAAGGCCAGCAGCCTCACCCCAACGCGGATCAGCCAAGGGATCAGTCCCTCGACCAGCCGGGTTTCAAGCCCGGCTCGAACCCATCGGCGGTTCCCGCCCCGCGAGTCGGCGACAAGCGTGGCGCCCACGGTGCAGAGCCTTCAGCCGACCCACTCCACCCCGGCTCAAACGACCCGCGCCTCGATCACCTAACCGAACAGTTGAAGCAGGCCGAACAGACTAAGGACCAGGCCCAGCGCGACGTCCGGACCGCCCGTGAACTCCGTCAGATAGAGCAGAAGATGCTTGAGAACGCCAGCCCTGAGGAGCGCCAGCGCCTCCGCCAGTGGGAGTTGCAGTTGGCCAAGCAGCAATCGGGCTCGGAGCCGGGGACACAGCCGGGCATCAATCCGCTCGGTTCGCCCGACACGTCCCAGGCCCCGATCCGTACCGAACCGGTCGACGCCCGTCCGAAGGTCCAGCCGCCGCCGTCTGACCAACCCACGCAGGAGCACGTCGTCGCCGAGTGGTACAGCAACAACAAGGCGGGCGCGGACCCCGCGGCCACCCGGCGCGACTTGCAGGAAAGCCTCCAGCGCGCCCGCCAGAGCGCCGAGCAGGCGATCAACGAGCGGGTGGTGCCGGGCCGGTACGACCGGCTGCTCCGGCAATACTTCCGGCGCGTGCCCGAGCGCGCCGTGCCCCCCGCCGCGGGACCGGGCACGGCCAAGGATGCCCCCTAGCCCGGCGGAGACATCGGCCCGGTGACACTCCGGTTCGCCCAACCCGAATGGCTCCTGCTCTTGCTGCTGTGTGTACCGGTGGCGGCGGCGGGAGTGAAGTGGTTCTCGGCCATGAGCGCCGTGCGCCGCTGGTCGGCCGTGGTGCTGCGCGTCGGGCTGATCGCGCTGATCGCCGGCATGCTCGCCGGCGCCACCAACATCCGCCAGACCGACCGCATGGCCGTGGTCGCGCTCGTGGATGTCTCCGGGTCCGTCCAGCGCTTCGTTCAGATGGCCGGCTCGGGGCGCGACCAGGGGGATGGGGGCGGTCAGGGGGCCGAGCGGCCCATGTCGGCTCTCGAGGGCGTGCGACGATTCCTCAACGAGGCCGTCGCCCAGCGCGGCCCCGAGGACCTGCTCGGGATTGTGGTCTTCGACGGGACGGCTCGGGCCCTGGCCTCGCCCACGCGCGCCGATTTGCTCGATCAGCCGCTGGACGTCTCCATGGTCGAGGGGACGGACATCGCCCAGGCGATCCAGTTGGGCGCCGCGATGATCCCGCCGGACGCGACCGGGCGCCTGGTGTTGATCACCGACGGCGTGGAGACGACCGGCGATGGGTTGAAGGCGGCGCGCCAGGCCGAGGGCGGGCGGTCCAACGCCCGAGTCGCACGTCCGCCTCCCAATCCCGCGACCGGCGCGTCGGCAAGCGCCCCGACCA
>JBGPGM010000207.1:0-4907 GCA_041483855.1 Phycisphaerae bacterium
CGTCCCCGGCAGCCAGGCCCACATCTTCAAGCTGGAGGTCGTCTTCAACGACACCGTCAATCCCCCGGGCACGCTGGGCCTCAACGGCCAGTTCTACGACCCGACCCACTACGGACCCAGCCCTGTCTTCGGGTTCCTCGAGATCGACGTGGACAACGACATCAACACGGGCGGCGAACTCGGCGGAGCGGCCACGCTGCGCTATCTTGCCAACGTCGGCCGCTTCGGCGCCCTGCCGCGCGGGCCCACCGCCGACCGCGCCGCACGGTCCGCCGACGACTACGACGGCGACTTCTACCTCGGCCGCCAGTTCGAGCGGAGCGGCGAAGACTTCGCGCTCGTCTTCTGCGGCTGCTGGGCCGTCACGATCGTCAGCCAGGACGGCAACAACGACTCGATCTTCGACCCGGGCGAGACCTGGGTCGTTCGCGGCCGGTTCTTCCAGCGCGCCGCCGGGTACCAGCAGGCCAGCGCGGTCTTCGGGGGCAGCGCCCCGGGCCTGTACGACCCCATGGTCAACCTCCAGTTCCGGCACGACGTTACGACCAACCGCACGACCGTCACGCTCGTGTACGCGCTGGACATGCTCGGTGCCGCGATCCTCACCGGCCAGCCCCAGCAGCCCGTCGACCACGTCATCGACTCCCCCCCCTGCTGGCCGCCCTGCCCCGGGAGCAACCACAGCAGTGTCTTCGAGGCCCTGGTGGACGTCGTCAACGGCGCCAACGGGCTCAACGGCGGGCCCCTGAGTGGGCCCGTGTTCGTGCTGACCGACGGCTGGCGCAACAAGAACCCCGGCGCCTACCTCGACCCGACCCAGTGGCGGGTCACCGCCCTCTTCGGCACGGCCTACTCACAGCCGCAGCCCGGCGCGCTCTACGTCTGGACCGACGTTGGCTTCGACCAGACCACCGGCGATCTCAACGGCGACGGGCTCGCGAACCGGGCCGACCGGACGCTGCTCCAGGCGCAGATCGAGAACGGGCCCGTCCCGATCGTCGATTTCGGCCCGAACTTCAGCGTCTACGACCTCAACAGCGACGGTGTGATCGACCAGCAGGACCTGGCGCTGATCCCGCTCTCGTGCCCCGCAGACTGGAACGGCGATGGCGTCCTCAACAGCCTCGACTTCTTCCAGTTCCTGACGGACTTCTTCGCCGGGCACGCCGACTTCGACGGCCAGGACGGCACCAGCTCCCTGGACCTCTTCGAGTTCCTGCAGGCCTACTTCACCGGCTGCCCATAGCACGCCCGGCCCACAGCGCGCGGCGGGGGCGGGGCGGGGGGGTCACGATCACGGGCATTTCACCAGCACGCGCTGGTTGTTCACCGCCAGCAGGATGTCGCCGCCAACGGCCAGCATCCCCTGCCGGTTCTCCTTGATCAACTGATCCAGGAGCGTCGAGAACTCCGGCGTGCCGAACTCGACCACGCGATCCGGCTGCTCGGTCTCCCTATCCAGGAGGCGGGCATCCACCCAGCGGTTGCTCCGCTTGAACATCGTCCGGTCGTTCACCTGCTGGCACGTCGTGCTCGTGACTTCCTTGAGGTCCTCGTTGAGGTACAGGTTGCGCGCGTTGGCCACCTTCTGCTCCGACTGGGAGTTCAGGTTCAGTTCCTGGTTCACCGAGTCCTTGCCCGACCGCTTGGCCGCCGCCTTCGAACTCAACTGCGCGCTCGCCTCCCCCGGTGCTGCGGCGATCGGCGACGGCGCGCGACCGCCCTCGCCCGGCTCCGTCGCCAGGAAAGCCGTGTAGTCCGTCAAGATCCCGTACTGCACCGACAGCCGCACGATCTCGTCCACCAGCTCCTTCATCCGCGGATCGCTCGGTGTCTGGCCCGGGCGCACCGCCGCTCCGCCCTCCGCACCGGCCTGGCGGATCTGGTCGATCAGCACGGCGATCTTGCGCGTCGCCCAGAGGCGCGGCACGTACCCGTTGCGAGTCGTCGCCGACTTGGGGTCGAACGCGAACTCGAACGACCTCGCCTTGCCCAGGTACGACCCCTCCAGCCGGAACCGGACCGGTGCGTCGCACATGTACTGCCCCAGCAGCACCAACTGGTCGCCGTCGAACAGGTCCGGCAACTCGCCCGGCAGCATCTGGCGCACCGGCCGCGTCGTCGCCTTGCCCGCGGCGTCCAGCACCGTGATCGTCGGCGATGCCAGAATCGGCCCCGACAGCCGCCGGAACACCTGCGACACCTTCACCTCCACGTCCTCCTCGGGCAGCACGAACGTGCTCGCCGCGCGAGACGCCCGCGCCAGCCCCGCCAGCAACGGCGTGTTCACGTCGAACCCCACGCCGAACGTGAAGATCCGGCGCGCATGCTTGTTCGCCGCCTTCACGTCGTCGCGGATCTTCACCTCCGACCGCTCGCCCACCGTCGGCAGGCCGTCGGTCAGGAACAGCACCATCGGCAGCATCCCCGCCGTCGGCTCCGGGCGCAGCGCCTCCAGGATCGCGTCGTGCAGGTTCGTCCCGCCGTTCGCCTGCAGCGCCCGGATGTACCGCCGGGCCGACTCGGCCGTTTCCGCCGACTTGACCACCGGATGCTCCGCGAACGACGCGATCGAATCCGAATAGTCGATGATGTTAAACGCCTCCCCCATCTCCAGCCCATCGACCACCTGGACCGCGGCCGCGCGGGCCTGCTCAATCTTCTGCCCGCGCATCGAGCCCGAGCGGTCGATGACCAACACCACCTCGCGCTTGACCTTGGCCACATCCTCCGGGAGCCGCGCCGGCAGGCCCGCCAGCAGCAGGAAGTACCCCGACTCGGCCCCCGCTGCCCCGCTCCCCGCGGCCAGCGCCGGGTCCGGATAGGCCATGAACGTGGCCGCGATCCCGTCCGGCGCCGACTTCTCGCTCAGGTACGACAGCCGGAACGACCCCGGGTTCGCCGCCGACACCGCCGGCACCTTGACGATCACGTGCCCCGGCCCCACCCGCTCCGTCGCCAGGTCATGGCTGGGGGAGTACACGGTCGAGATCGGCGACTTGGACTTGATCGTCGCGCTGATCGTCCACGTCACCCCCGACGGCTCCAGCGAATCGCTGCGCGGCAGCACATAGTCCACGCGGTTGCCGTCCGCCGGCAGCAGCTGCTCGTACGTCAGCCGCAGCCGCTGCGTTCCCCCCGGCGGCACGGGGAACACGCTCGTGCGGATCAGGTTGAACCCCGCGAACTCCAGCAGGGCCGGGTCGCGCTGGCGGTACACGATCGAGTCGTAGATCCGCCTCGCCTCGTCGCGCGCCAGCAGCCTCGCCGTCGGCTCGGGCCCCGCCCCGTCGTACTCCAGCGACCGCACCGACACGCCCTCGGGCACCGGCAGCAGCAGCTCCGCCTGCTGCGGCACGCCCGCCGGGTTCGTCAGCACCAACTCGACCGTGGTGCTCGACACCTGCTCGTCGATCGTGATCGACGCGGTGACCGCCGACAGGTGGACCAGCGGCCGCTGATCGTGGTGCGGGCGCGGCCGCACCTGCGGCACGATCACGACCGTTTCCTCGATCACGTGGACCGGGGGCGGCGCCGGCGGCTGGTGCGCCGGCACCACCTGCTGCGCCCGCAGAGTCAGCGGAGACATCCCCAGCAGGACCGCACCCGAGAGAGAAACGAGCCGGAAGTGACGTGCCATGATCGTGCTCCTGAGTTCCGCGGTGAGGCTCTCCAACCAGGATTCGACGCCCCAATGGAAGCGCCGGTTCTCCCGCCGCGGGTAACGGGTCTGTAAACACGGCGCGCACTCCGCGCGACGCCGACACCGCGGCCTCCCCTGGCTCTATGGCCGGCCGCGGCTGCTTGTCTCCCTCCGCCGCCCCCGCCGCGGGCGTCCCGCGACAGGGAATGGGCGCGGCAGGATTCGAACCTGCGAAGGCATTGCCATCAGATTTACAGTCTGACCCGTTTGACCACTTCGGTACACGCCCGGGCACCGCCCCGGCCGGCCCGTCCTACCCGCGCCGCAGAGGATCGCGGCCGCGGTCTGGACAGCCCCGGTCGGAGCGGGTGGACTGTATCGGTCCGAGGCGGAGTTGTCCAACATCGTCCTCGACCGTCCTCGCGCACCTGGCGCCCAAAGCCGGCTCAGGGATTCGAACCCAGGACCTGCGCTTTACAAAAGCGCTGCTCTACCACTGAGCTAAGCCGGCATTCGCGATCCGCCCGCAGTTTAGCCGCGCATCGACGCGCACGGCGCCGGCCGCCCCCAGTCACCCTTCAGGAACATGCTCTGGACGCAGCGCGCCCGGGGGCGCATGATCCCCCACCTGCCATCCGGGATCACCTCATGACCGATCACCTCAAGCACATCCTCGCCGCCCAGTTCGAGGCAGCCCTCTGCATGCTGCGCAACTGCATCCGCAAGTGCCCGCCGGAGCACTGGGACGGCCCCACTCACCTGATCGCCAAGTACTGCTTCTGGCAGGTCGCCTACCACACGCTCTGCTTCGTCGATCTCTACCTCTCGCCCAGCGACGCGGCGTGGCGGCCGCGGACGGGAAAGGGTGGGCTTCATCCCGCGGGCAGAGCGGAACTGGACGAGGAATACCCGAGCCGGCGCTTCAGCCAGGCGGAACTGCTGGCGTACCTGTCGATCTGCCGCCAGAAAATGCGCGAGGTGCTGGGGGACACGCCGGCCGCCGAAACACGCAAATCCCTCGAGGGCCCGTCCGGCTTCCGGCGGCTGCGCTTCTCGCGTGCGGAACTCCACCTCTACAACATCCGGCACGTGCAGCACCACGCCGGCCAACTCGGCGCGTACCTGCGTCGGGTCGGCGTGGACACGCCCTGGGTCAAGAGCGGGTGGCGGTAGGCACCCGGCCAGAGGACCGACGGGCGAGGAGAGGGAGTTTCAGCGCGAAGGGCGCGAAGAATGCGAGGAAGAGGGCCGCGGTCAGGTGGAG
>JBGPGM010000208.1:0-4902 GCA_041483855.1 Phycisphaerae bacterium
CGAGCGGGTGGGGAGCCGGATCGCCGAGGTGGATCGCCTGCTGGGGGATGTAGAGGTCTACCGGGACTCCAAGCGGTGCAGCGCCCTGTTGGATGAGCGGGCGGCGTTGGTCGGCGAGCAGGCCCGGCTGGAGGAGGAATGGCTGCGCCGGGCGGAGGATGCCGGAACATAGGCCGGGCTGGGTGTGATAAGCTCCGGCCCCACCCTCCCCCAGTTGCCGGCGCGGGCCTGGCGCGGGCATGGTGAGGGGTTGGACGCGGGTCCCTACTGAGGTTGAACGCCGATGGCCGATGGAGTGTGTTAGCGAACCGAGGGGAGCCCGCGCGTGGACAAACAACTGAGTCGGCGAGAAGTGCTGGGCAGCGGCGTGCTGCTCGGCGCGGCGTTGGTCTTGGCCGGGTGCGATGGCGCGCGGCGGGCGACCAGTTCGCTACCCGGGCCGCGTTGGCCGGGGGCGGCCGGGTCGGGCCCGCTGGTTGGGGCGAACCAACCGACCGCGCCCGTGGGCACGCTGGCGCGCGAGCCGGCGCTGCCGCCGGGCGTCTTGCCGCGTTCGTCGTGGACGTCGGCGGACGTGTCGCGTCGGAGCGATATCTACCCGATGCGCGGCATCAGCCGGATCACGGTGCACCACGACGGCATGCCGCCGGTGACGCTGCGGTCCCAGGGGGATGTGGCCGCGCGGCTGGAGACGATCCGGCGGGCCCACGTGGCGGAGGGATGGGCGGACATCGGCTACCACTACGTCATCGACCCGACGGGACGGGTGTGGGAGGGCCGGCCGGTGGAGTACCAGGGGGCGCACGTCAAGGACAACAACGAGCACAACCTGGGGGTGATGGTGCTGGGGAACTTCCAGACGCAGCGGCCGACGCGTGAGGCGATCATGGCGCTGGACCGGTTCGTGGCGTTGCAGATGAGACTGTACAACGTGCCACTGCGGCGCGTCTACACGCACCAGGAGATCCGCCCGACGGCATGCCCTGGGTTCAACTTGCAGCGGTACATGGTGCAGACGCGCGGGCGGGGCGGGTCGCTGGCGGCCGCGGCGGGTGGTGGGGGGTTTAGGGGGTAGACGCGACATGGGGATGGTTGCCGGCGCCACGGGGAGACCCGCCTGGAGACCGGCGACACCTTAATCCCGCGCCCGGATGTCCACCGTCTGAATCCCCGTCGCCCTTCGCGACTCCGTATCGATCCGCACGATGACGCCGCACGCCCGCACGTCCTCGGAGGCCACCTCCAGGGGCACCGGGGCCTGGGTGGTCATCGCAGCCAGAGTGGCGTCGATGGAGCGTCCGATGACGGACTGGTGCGGGCCGCACATGCCCAGGTCGGTGATGGCCGCGAGGGAGTGGTCCAGCAGGCGTGCGTCGGCGGTCTGGACGTGGGTGTGGGAGCCGAGGACGGCGACGACGCGCGGGGCGTGGGGCGGGGTCGGCGTTGTGTGGCGGGTCAAGCAGTACCAGGCGAGAGCCTGCTTCTCGCTGGTGGCCTCGGCGTGGGCCTCGACGACGACCATGGCGTCGGGCTCGGTGATCGCGGCCAGTTCGCGGTCGATGGCGAAGAAGGGGTTGTCGGCGGGCATCGGCATGAAGAGGCGGCCCAGGACGGTCATCACATAGACCGGGCCTGCCCCCGAAAGCCCCGCCGGCGGCGGGATGCGGATGATCCGCTTGCCGGGGGCCAGTGGGGAGAGGTTCGCAGGCCGGCAGATGGGCTGGGCGGGGTCGGCCAGGGTGGGGATGATCGTGCGGTCCTTGAAGCAGTGGTCGCCCAGGGTAATCGCGTGGACGACGCACTTGAAGATGTCGCGGGCGTTGTCGGGGCTGATGCCCGAGCCGTGCTTGGAGTTCTCGGCATTGACGATCAGGAGATGGACGCCGTGCTGGTCGCGCAGGATGGGCGCGGCGTGGGACACGGCCCGGCGCCCGCAGGCCCCGACCACATCGCCCAGGAAGGCCAAGACCAGTTCAGGCATGGGGGTTCCGATTCGCCTCGGACGGCGCGGCCGGGTAGGGGGCCGGCGAGTGCGGGTGCTGGACGGTGCCCGAGACGATCAGGCCGGGGATGAAGGGGTTTACCAAGCGCGGGTCGCCAGGGATGATGCGGACACTCACGCCCGATCTGTGCCCATCGTCGGCGGGGAAGCGGCCGGTGTAGCGGTGGGTGCCATCGCCGAAATCCTGCTCGTGGTGCATCGTCAGGATCTGGGCGTCGGAGATCTCGCCGCGGGCATCGACCAGGCCGTGCCGGACCTGGACGGCGACCTCGGAGGGCTTGAGGGCGCCGAGGTGGACGACGGCGATGACATCGACGGTGGGGCCGGCGCGGGAGACTGTGCTCTCGACCTGCCGGATGCGGACGCGTTGCCAGTGGCGCCGGTAGTGGTCGATCAGGTCGGACACCGCCTTGGCCATGGACAGGCCGTGGGCGCCGAAGCGTTCCGCGGCGTTGTGGGCCGGGAAGTAGAACCGGGTGGCGTACTCGGCGACCATGCGGTGGGTGCTGAACGCGGGGGCCAGGGCGAGGATGCAGCGCTTCATGCGGCCGGTCCAGGCGATGGGCACGCCGTCGAGGCCGCGCTGATAGAACTCGGGGATGATGCGCTGCTCCAGCAGGGTGTAGAGGGCGTTGCTCTCAAAGTCGTCGCGCTCGTCGCTGGGGGCGTCGGTCTCGTAGGTGCCCAGGCTTGGGATCGCGAACCCGGAATCGTCGGCGAAGCCCTCGTCCCACCAGCCGTCGAGCGTGGAGGCGTTGATAACGCCGTTGAGCGCTGCCTTCATGCCCGAGGTGCCCGAGGCCTCCAGGCCGCGAATGGGCGTGTTGAGCCATACGTCGCACCCCTGGACCATCTGGCGGGCGATGAACATGTCGTAGTCTTCGAGGAAGACGATGCGGTCGGTGACGCGGTGGCGCCGGGCGAACTGGATCAGGCTGTGGATGAGGTCGCGCCCGATGCCGTCGCCGGGGTGGGACTTGCCGGAGAGGACCAGCTGGATCGCCCCCCCTCCCGGATGGTCGGCGCGGAGCAGGCGCAGGAGGCGCTCGGGGTCGCGCAGGAGGAGCGTGCCGCGCTTGTAGGCCGCGAACCGGCGGGCGAAGCCGATGGTCAGCACCTCGGGGTCGAGGACGTTGGCGGCGGCGTCAAGCCGGGGGCGGTCCCGCTCAAACCTGGCCATCTGCCGGCGCGCCCGGTCACGGCAGAACTGGACGAAGCGGTGGCGGGCGGCGGCGCGGGCCTGCCACAGCGCCGGGTCGGGGATGGAGTCGATGGCGGCCCAGGCGCCGGCTTCCTCGGGGCGGGCCCGCCAGCCCGGCGCCAGGTGCCGGTCGTAGAGGGCGGCCATCTCGGGGCCCAGCCAGGTGGCGGTGTGTACACCGTTGGTGACGTGCCCGATGGGGACATCCTGCGTGGGGGTGTCGGGCCAGATGTTCTTCCACATGGTCCGCGAGACGTGCCCGTGCAGCCGGGAGACACCGTTGCACCACTTGCTGGCGCGCAGGGCCAGGGTCGCCATGGAGAAGTACTCGGACTTGTCGCCGACGTTCTCGCGCCCCAGTGCCAGCATCCCCTCCATGTCCAGGCCGAGTTCGTCATGGAAACTGGCGAAGTACCACGACATCAGCTCCGCCGTAAAGCGGTCAATCCCCGCGGGCACGGGCGTGTGGGTCGTGAAGAGGTGGGCCGGTGACGCGGCCTCGCGGGCCTGGTCGAAGGTGACGTGGTGGGCCAGGCGGATCTGGCGGATCCGCTCCAGGGCCAGGAAGGCGGAGTGGCCCTCGTTCATGTGGAAGACGGTCGGGTGCTCGCCGACGGCCGTCAAGGCCCGCACGCCGCCGACGCCCAGGACGATCTCCTGCTTCAGCCGAGCCTCGCGGTCGCCCAGGTAGAGGTTGCGGGTGATGAGGCGGTCGGCGGGCGAGTTCTCGGCGACGTCCGTGTCCAGCAGGTAGAGAGGGACGCGCCCCACATCGCAGCGCCAGAGGGCAATGGCGACGGGCCGGCCCGGGAACCACACCTGCGTCCGGCGCTGCACGCCGTTGGAGGGGTCGATGACCGGCTGCACGGGCATATGCCGCGGGTCCAGATCGGTGAAGACCTCGTGCTGGTAGCCCTCGGCGTCGAGGGATTGGTGGAAGAAGCCGTTCCGGTAGTAGAGCCCGACGGCGACCAGGGGCAGGCCGAGCTGCGAGGCCGACTTCAGGTGGTCTCCCGCCAGGCACCCTAGCCCGCCGGCGTAAATCTGGAAGGACTCGGTCAGACCGAACTCGGAGCAGAAGTAGGCGACCTTGAACGGGCGGGCTCCATCCGCCGCTTGCTCCAGTGCGTGCGAAGCGGTTGAGTACCAGCCCGGCTGCCGGACGGACTCTTCGAGCGACCCGCGCACGCGCCGCAGGTCCTGGATGAACGCGTCGTCGGCCGCCGCCACGTTGAGCCGCTCGCGGGCGATCGTGCTCAGCAGTTTGACGGGGTTGTGCCCGGTCTGATCCCAGAGATCGGCGTCGAGGCGGGCGAAGAGGGCCATCGCCTCGGGCGTCCAGGTCCACCAGAGGTTCAGGGCGATGTCGCGCAGGGGAATGAGGGGCTGGGGGAGGTTGGTCATAGAAGGGGAAGAGGGGTCGGGGTTCGGTGTTCGGGGATCGGGATGGACCCCGACGTGCGACGCGCACCGCCCGGGAGCGGGCTACCGGTCGCGCAGTGCGGCCACCTTCATGGGCAGGCCGAAGAGGTCGATGAACCCGCGTGCGGCGGTGGCGTCGTAGCCGTCCATTGCGAAGGAGGCGAGCTTGGGGTCGTAGAGGGAGCGGTCGGCCTGGGCGCTGACGGCGCGGGCCTGGCCCTTGAAGAGGTCGATCGTGACGGTGCCGCTGACGTTCCGCTGCGTGTGGTCCACGAAC
>JBGPGM010000209.1:0-4883 GCA_041483855.1 Phycisphaerae bacterium
AAGCCGGGCGAGGCCGCGAAGCAGCAGAGCAGCACGGCAGCAGAAGAGCAGGTAGGCGGGCAAGGGGCGGTCCGTGAGAGCGGTGCGGGGCGGGGCGCGCTCGCGTTGGGGTGGTTCATCCGCGGCTCGATGGCGCGGCGGTGAAAGCGGCGACGTTCATCTTCGCAGGTGGCGGAACCGGGGGGCACCTCTACCCGGGGCTGGCGATCGCGCGGGAACTGACGGAGCGGGGCGGTGCGGGCGTGCACGTGCAGTTCGTGTGCTCCGACCGGCCGCTGGACGCCGAGATCCTCACGAAGGAGGGCGTGGAGTTTGTGGCACTGGGGGCGCGCCCGTTCTCGCTGCGCCCGCGGGGGCTGGTGGCGTTCTGCGCGTCGTGGGGCAGGGCCGTAAGGCAGGCCAGGGAGGGGATCCGCGACGCCGCGCACCCGCACGGCGGCAGGGCAGCGAACCGGGACGGCAAGGGGGAGCATTCGCGTCACGGCGTGCACGTGGTGGCAATGGGCGGGTTCGTGGCGGCGCCGGTGGTGCAGGCGGCGCGGGTGGAACGGTGCCCCGTGGCGTTGGTCAACCTGGACGCCGTCCCCGGCAAGGCGAACCGGTGGATCGCGCGCCATTCGGCGCGAGTGTTCACGGCGGCTCGGGTGGCCGGCGCCTCCCCACCGCACCCGCCGGCATTCGCCGCGGCGTGGCAGCACGTGCGCCCGATCGTGCGCCGCGAGGCGGTGGGACTCGGCGGGGCGGGGACGTGCCGCGGGCGTGTGGGGCTGGACCCCCATCGGCACACGTTCATGGTGACGGGGGGCAGCCAGGGGGCGCGCTCGATCAACGACCTGATGGTTCGATTCGTGGAGGAGCGGGGCGCGACGCTGCGCGCCGGGGCGGGCGGGCATGGCGGATGGCAGGTCCTGCACCAGAGCGGCAAGGGCGAGGCGGACCGGCTGCGCGAGGCGTACGCGAAGGCGGGCGTGCCGGCGCGGGTCGAGGAGTTCTCCGACGCGATGGGGGACTGGTGGGGGGCCGCGGACGTAGCGGTCAGCCGCGCCGGCGCGGGCAGCGTGGCGGAGGCATGGGCGAACTGCGTGCCGATCGTGCTGCTGCCGTACCCGCACCACCGGGACGAGCACCAGCGGCTCAACGCCGAGGTGCTGGTGGAAGCGGGTGGGGCGGTGGTGGCGCACGACCGGGTCGAGGCGGCGGCGAACATGGCGACGGCCGGGAAGGTGATCGGAGAACTGCTGCTGGACGCGCCGAGGCGTGACACGATGCGAGGAGCGCTGGAGCGGCTGGGGCCGGCAGATGGTGCGGTGACGGTGGCCCGGGCGTTATTGGACGCGTGAGGAAGGGATCAGGGGAGCGAGCGATGCAGCGATCAAGGGCGGGAAGGGGTCCGGCGGGCGATCGGGGGTAGACTGTTGGGTATGGCAAGTGACCCGGAGGGTCAGGCCGAGACCAAGGGAACCCGGTGCGTGCTGTGGCATCGGGCCGGAGCGCCCGTGCCGGAGGACGTGATCCGGAGCCTGGGCAAGCGGCGGGTGGTGCTGTGGCTGGTCACGGATGCGTACCTGGCGATGGCGCGGGTGTGCCGGCGCGGCGATGACGAGCCGGTGGTGCTCCTGCTGGTTGAGCCGTCTGGGCTTGCAGACGCCGCGGACGTGGTCGCCGCGGTGAAGCGGTACGCACCGCGGACGGCGTGCTGGTGGTACGGTGCGGGCGCGAACCCGAGGTTGCGGCAGGTCGTTGAAGAAGACATGGAGCGCTGGGCGCCCAGGCCGGCGGTCGCGAAGGAGGCGGTGAAACAACCGCCCGCGGCCTCTGCGTCGGCGCTGCGGCTGGCGGGCCAGCCCGTGCGGGCGCGCTCGGGGCCGCCCCAGATCGTGACCCGGCCCGCCGGCCCGTCGGCCCCGGCCTTGTCGCTGGCCGGCGAGGGGACCCTGCCGCGCCAGGCCGAGCCACAGGACACGGGCGCTGCGCCGCAGCCGGGGCGCGCCGGGCGCGCCGGCATGAGCTCCCTGCTGACGGAAGAAGAACTGACGATGCTGCTGGCGGACGACATCGACGGCGGATCGGCGGGCGGCGGAGGCAGCCCGTGACGGCGGCAAGCGGACACGGCGCGGCGGAGCACAACGGCGTGGGCGGCGGCGCGGACGTGCGCGTGATCCTCGTCGGCCGGACGGGGCTGGACGCATCGCTGCGGCTGGACAGCGGGGTGGAGCTGGTGCGGGCCCGAACGGCCGTTGCGGCGATCGGCGAACTGGCCAGCCCGATCGACCCGGCGGCGCCGACGGCGACGACGGTGATCGTGGGGCTCGACGCGGACCCGGGCGACCGCGCGCCGGCGTTCGTCGAGGGCCTGCGCCTGCTCGACCCGCGGGTGCGGGTGCTGGCAGCGACGGGGGAAGGCACCGCGGCGCCGGCGTGGTGCGATGGGGCCATCGGGCCGAGAACGGGCGCGGAAGAACTGCGCCGGCTGGTGCGCCGGGTGCACCGTGCCGGAGTAGAAGGCTCGGACGCGCCGGGCGCCGCCAAGACCAAGGCAGAGGCGGCGGAGGGGGAGAGGTCGCTCGCCGAGTGGCTGGCAGAGGGGGGTGAACACGTCGAGCCGGAACAGGCGGGCGCCGGCGCGCCGGAAACGGCAACCGCCGCGCCCGAGGCGCAGGAAGGCGTCGCGCCGGCGCTGGAGGGGGATGCGGTGCTGGCCGAGGCGCTGCTCACCGGCTGCGACGTCGTGCTGGGGGCGATGGAACTGGTGCGCCGGCGCCTCGGGGCCGCGGATGTCTCTTTCGTGGCCGACCACGAACGTGCCTCGAGCAACCCGGCGGCGACGTGGGCAGCGGTCGAGCACCGCGGGCGGCGGATGGGGTGGCTGTGCAGCAAGCGGGCGTCGGGCGCGGCGTTGGCCGAGCAGGGCGCGTGGCTGGGCACCTGGCTGGCGCTGCGGGACCAGCAGGAGCAGCTCAAGCGCGGCGCCTTCACCGACGACCTGACCGGGGCGTGGAACCGGCGGTACTTCGACCGGTTCCTGCGTGCGTCCATCGAGCACGCGCGCCAGCATCGGCTGAGCGTGACGGTGCTCTGCTTCGACATCGACGACTTCAAGAAGTACAACGACCGCTACGGTCACGCGGCCGGGGACGAGATCCTCCAGGAAACGGTGCGCCTGCTGAAGTCGGTGATCCGGCCGACGGACCGGGTGTGCCGGATCGGGGGCGACGAGTTCGCGGTGGTGTTCCACGAGCCGGGGGGCCCGCGCGAGACGGGGAGTAAGCCGCCGGCCCTGGTGGGCCAGATCGCGCGGCGCTTCCAGAAGCAGATCTGCGAGCACCGGTTCCCGAAACTGGCCGAGGAGGCGCCCGGGACGCTGACGGTCTCGGGCGGGCTGGCGGCGTACCCGTGGGACGGGCGGACGGCCGAGGAACTGGTCGAGCGGGCCGACGAACTGGCCCTGCAGAGCAAGCGCCAGGGCAAGAACGCGATCACGCTCGGGCCGGGGGCGGAGAAGGTGTGCGGGCCGACGGGGCAAGGGGACCAGGCTTGAGCACGCCCGGCATCGGCACCGGACGCTACGACCTGCTGGCGATCGACCTGGACGGGACGCTGCTGTGCCCCGAGGGGCGCGTCTCGGCGGGGAACATCGGGGCGATCCGCGCGGCGCGCCGGGCGGGGATGATGGTGACCGTGTGCACGGGTCGCGGGCTGATCGAGTGCCGGCACGTGACGCAGCAGATCGGGCAGCGCGACCCGGTGGTGGTGGCGGGGGGCTCGATCCTGTCGTGCCCGGTGACCGGGCGGACGCTGCACCGGTTCCCGCTGGACGCGGGGCTGGTGCGCCGGCTCGTGGAGGTGATGGCGTCGGACGGGCACGCGGTGATGGTGCTCAAGGATTCCTCCGAAACCGGGCACGACTACGTGATCGTGTCGCCGGACGGCGAACCCGGGCTGGACCCGGTGACGCGCTGGTGGTTCGCCCAGCTGAAGGTGCCCGTCAAGTTCGTCCGCTCGCTCGACGAGGACGAGCACCCCGAGCACACCGTGCGCGTGGGCGTGTGCGGGCCCAAGCGCCGCACGGACGGCGTGGCGCGCCTGGTGCGCGAGCGCTTCGGGCACGAGGCGTCGATGCAGCACTTCCAGGCCGTCGTGCCGCGACCGGAGGAGGACGACCCGGACGGCCGCACGCTGATCCTGGAAGTGTTCGACCGGTCGGTGAACAAGTGGACGGCGATCGAGTGGCTGGCGCGCCGCGAGGGGATCCCGGCCGAGCGGGTGGCCGCGATCGGCAACGACATCAACGACGTGGCGATGCTCCAGCGCGCGGCCCTGGGCGTGGCGATGGGCAACGCGATCGACGAGGCCAAGGCGGCCGCGGCACGGCACACGCTTGGCAACGAGGCGGACGGCGTGGCGCACGCGATCGAGCGGATCCTGTCGGGGGAGTGGTAGCGGAGGCGGGACTGGAGACGGCGCGCCGTGCAGACGCTCAGTGAGATCCGGCGGATGCTCGAGGAGCGCGGGGTCAAGCCCAAGCGGTCGCTGGGGCAGAACTTCCTGATCGACCAGAACCTGGTGCGCAAACTGGTGGACCAGGCCCAGGTGCGCCCGGCGGACGTGGTGCTCGAGGTGGGGCCGGGCACGGGGACGCTGACGGAGGAGTTGCTGTCGCGCGGCGGGCGCGTCGTGGCGTGCGAACTGGACGACACGCTGGCGGGTTTGCTCACCGAGCGTGCCGCACAGATCGCCGGCGGCGAGCGGTTGACGGTCGTGCACGGGGACTGCCTGGACGACAAGGGGAGGGTGTCGGCGGCGGTCATGGGGGCGCTGGTGGACCTGGGGGGGGGGCCGGGGCGGGCGACGTTCTCGCTGGTGGCGAACCTGCCCTATGGGGC